>NZ_NZQP01000061.1:0-39573 GCF_002695945.1 Marinimicrobium sp.
ATGCGCTGCGCTTATCCGCCCTACGCAACCTCCGCCCTACGCAACCTCCGCACTACCCGTAGGGCGGATAAGCGCAGCGCATCCGCCGTTACCGCACGCGACGTTTTCAAAACCGCGACCCAAGGCGGTACAACCCGAATCCAACAACAAGACCGATTACAGAGTTAATAATCCGATATGGCGAACTACTCCTCGGAAGATATTGAAGTACTCACCGGGCTAGACCCCGTCAAAAAGCGCCCGGGCATGTACACCGACACCACCCGGCCCAACCACCTGGCCCAGGAAGTGATCGACAATAGCGTCGACGAAGCCCTCGCCGGCCACGCGAAAAGCATTCAGGTGGTGTTGCATAAAGATCATTCGATTTCCATCTCGGACGACGGTCGGGGCATGCCGGTGGATATGCACCCCGAGCAGGGTAAACCCGGGGTGGAAGTGATTTTGAGCACCCTTCACGCCGGGGGCAAATTCTCCAACAAGAACTACCAGTTCTCCGGCGGCCTGCACGGGGTGGGGGTGTCGGTGGTGAACGCGCTTTCCCAGATGCTGGAAATCACCATCAAGCGCGATGGTCAGGTGCATCGCATGGGCTTCAAGGATGGCGACAAAGCCACCGATCTGGAAGTGATCGATACCTGCGGCAAACGCAACACCGGCACCAGTATCCGCTTTCTGCCCAACCCGAAATACTTCGACTCGCACAAATTTTCGGTCAGCCGCCTGCGCCACAACCTGCGCGCCAAGGCCGTGCTCTGCCCGGGGCTGACGGTCACCTTCAAAGACGAGCAGTCCGGCGAAACCGATGAGTGGTTTTACGAGGACGGTCTGCGGGACTACCTGCAGGGCGCAACCCAGGGCTGGGAAACCCTGCCCGAACAGCCCTTTGTCGGCGAGTTCTCCGGTAAAACCGAGGGCGTCAGCTGGGCGGTCCAGTGGCTGCCGGAAGGGGGCGAACTGGTTCAGGAAAGTTACGTGAACCTGATTCCCACCGCCCAGGGCGGCACCCATGTGAACGGTCTGCGCACCGGTCTACTCGATGCGTTGCGCGATTACTGCGAGTTTCGCAACCTGCTGCCCCGCGGCGTGAAGCTGGCCCCGGAGGATGTCTGGGCCAACTGCAGCTACGTGCTCTCCTCCAAATTGGCCGACCCGCAGTTCTCCGGTCAGACCAAAGAGCGATTGTCGTCCCGCGAGGCGGCGGCGTTTGTCTCCGGCATTGCCAAAGACGCCTTCGCCCTGTGGCTCAATCAGCACACTGAAGATGGTGACAAACTGGCCGAGCTGTGCGTCAACAATGCCCAGCGCCGAGTGCGTTCAAGCAAGAAAGTCGCCCGCAAAAAAGTGACCCAGGGGCCAGCCCTGCCGGGTAAACTGGCGGACTGCTCCAGCTCGGATCCCTCACGCAGCGAGCTGTTTCTGGTGGAGGGTGATTCCGCCGGCGGCTCGGCAAAGCAGGCCCGGGATCGGGAATTTCAGGCGATCATGCCGCTGCGCGGGAAAATTCTGAACACCTGGGAAGTCGATGCCGGGGATATTTTCTCCAACCAGGAAGTACACGATATTTCCGTGGCTCTGGGGGTCGACCCCGGCGCGGCGGATCTGAGCCAGCTGCGCTACCACAAAATATGCATTCTCGCCGACGCCGACTCCGACGGCCTGCATATTGCGACGCTGCTGTGTGCGCTGTTTGTCCAGCACTTCCGCCCGCTGGTGGAAAACGGCCATGTGTTTGTCGCCATGCCGCCGCTGTACCGTATCGATGTGGGCAAGGAGGTGTACTACGCGCTGGATGAGAGTGAAAAGAACGGCGTCCTCGACCGCATTGAGGCGGAAAAGAAAAAGGGTAAGGTGAACGTGCAGCGCTTCAAGGGCCTCGGTGAAATGAACCCCCTGCAATTACGCGAAACCACGATGGCCCGCGATACCCGGCGGCTGGTTCAGTTGGGTATCGACGATATCGAAGGCACGATGCAGATCATGGACATGCTGCTCGGCAAAAAACGCGCCTCGGATCGCCGCGTCTGGCTGGAAAGCAAAGGCAACCTGGCCGATATCGCGGTTTGAGGTGGCCAGGGTGTCGGATTACGCTTCGCTAATCCGACCTACCCACCCCAACCATTCGTAGGTCGGATTAGCGAAGCGTAATCCGACATAGTGCCTAGTAACATAGTGCCTAGTAAAGAGACGGTTCCCCTTCCGGGCGGGTTTTGAAACGCCGGTGTACCCACATGTATTGCTCCGGGCAGGCACGTACTCTCTCTTCGATAAACTCATTGATCCGCCGGGCATCCGCCGTCTCATCGCCTGAGGGTAACTCCGTCAGCGGCGGGTACACCTTCACGTCATACCCCGAACCGTCCGCCCGGCGGTGATGGGTGAAAGGAATCAGTTGCGCCCGGCCCATGCGTAGCAACTGCGAGGTGGCGGTAATTGTTGCCGCCGGTACACCAAAAAATGGTACAAACACGTGCGGGCGACGGTCGCCGTAATCCTGATCGGGGGCGTACCATACCGCCCGGCCCTGGCGCAGTCGGCGTACCATATGCCGCATATCTTCCCGCGCAATGGCAATTCCGCCTTGGCTGAAGCGCTCCCGACCGTGGCGCTGGATCAGATCGTACACCGGGTTATTGTGGGGCCGGTACAGACCGTCAATGGAATGGTTCAAACACACCAGTTTGGCTCCCAGGTCCAGGTGGGTGAAGTGCATCGCCATAAACACTACCCCCTGGCCCGAGGCCTGGGCAGCTTGCAAGTGTTCCAGCCCTTCCACGCTGTGGCATAAAGACATCAAACGTCGACGTGGCCAGAACCAGGCGATACCGGTTTCGAGCAGTGCTATCGCTGTGGACTCAATGTTGCGTCGGGCCAAGTTGGTCCGTTCCGGCTCAGCCATGTCCGGAAAACACAGTGAAAGGTTGCGCAACGCGGTACGCCGCCGACCTTTGGCCAAGCGCCAGACGAGTTTCCCTAGCCCTCTTCCCATGGCCATCTGCACCCGGTAGGGCAACTGGGCAATCAGCCACCACAGGCCAAAGCCGACCCAGGTCAGCCAGTAGCGAGGGTGAAACAGTTGGCGGGAGACACGCGGCATTTCGATAAATCCTCAGACACACAGAAAAGGCGCTATTCTACCGTGTATGATGGCGCGGGGGGTGCCTGTGAACTATGTTAATATAGACGCCACATTTGAAGTTTTACCGGGAGTAAGAGGACGGCCCTTGTCCCATCATCAGTCATTGCGAGAGGCGCTGCGCGCGGCCACTCGTGCGGAGCATAAGGCACTCGAGGCCCAACCGCTCATGCAGCGACTGCTCTCCCCGGAACTCACCCTCATCGAATACGGTCAGATCCTGCGGGCTCAGCGGGCATACTACCGTGCCCTGGAACCGGCGCTAATGCCCCTCGAGCAGCAACTTCGAGAGCGTTTTCCCGAGGTGGGCTATCGTTACCAGTCTCGCCTGGCGTCACTGGATCAGGACTGCCGCGTGCTGCAATTGCCGGATGATCACGATATCCGCACGGGCGCGAGTTGGCGGCCTCCGCTAGACTCTACGGAGGAGGCGCTCGGCGTGCTGTATGTGCTGGAAGGTGCCAGCCAAGGGGGGCGGGTCATCGCCAGGGCATTGAACCGATCCCTGGGCCTGGAGAGCAGTAATGGCGCCGACTTTTTTCATTACCATGTTACCCAGGACGGATGGACCCGCCTTTGCCTCTGGCTGGAATCCATTCCTTTGGATGCGACATGGCATTGCGCGCTGACCGGCGCCAAGGCAACCTTTACCGGGCTGAAGGCCCATTTCGATCATTGGCAGAGGCAACTGAGTGACCGCTGAAACCCCGAAGTGTTTTGCGGACGAGCTTCAGGCAGCGCAGGAAGAGTGCGCGCGCGAGCCCATCCATATTCCCGGCGCCGTGCAGAGCTTCGGAGTGCTGCTGAGCTTTGATTCGTCAATTCGGCGGGTCTGGCAGGTTAGCGCCAATGTTCGCCAGCACCTGGGGTTGACGGTGAACGAGTGCCTCGGGGCCAGTGCCGCAGGCATTCTGGGCAGCAGCCTGCTGGGCAGGATCCGGCGCGGGCTGGCCAATTCCGATCGTCTCCCGGGGGCGATGACCGTCACCCGCAAGTTGGCTGGCATCAGCCGTAAGCTGCACGTGGTCGCCTACCGCAGCGGCGATGCGGTGATCGTGGAGCTTGAACAACTGGAAGGTTCGGCGCGCTATCGCTGGTTGTCCCTGGTCAACGACTGGATTGCCAAGCTGGTGGAAACCCGCACCGAGGATGAGGTCCTCAATCGGCTGTGCGATGCCGTCCGGTCCATTACCGGCTACAACCGCTCGCTGATTTACGCGTTTGATGACGACTGGAATGGCAAGGTGCTTGCCGAGAGCCGCGATGAGGTGCTGTCTTCCCTGATGGGGCAACACTTCCCTGCGTCCGATATCCCGCCTCAGGTTCGCGCCATGTACGGCAATAATCGCATTCGCGTCATTGCCGATGCTCAGGCTGAGGCCGCCCCGCTCGTGCCGGCGATGAATCCGGCCAACGGCAGCCCGCTGGATCTGAGCCAGGGCTATTTGCGGGCGGTATCGCCGATTCACTGCGACTATATGCAGAACATGGGGGTCCGATCGTCTCTGTCGGTTGCCATCTATTCCGATTCCCGGCTCTGGGGCTTGGTCAGCTGTCACAGCCAGACGCCCCTGTCTCTGTCGCCGTCTGCCCGGGACAGCGTTGCCACTCTGGTTGAAGTGGCCAGCCAACGCCTGTTCCTGCTCAAAGCCGAGGCCGACGCCCACTACCGGCAGCAGATCCACGACAATCGGGTTCAGCTCGCCCACGGGGTTCAGGAGCGTCACGCGCCGCGAGATCTGGTGCAGCAGCACGCCGAGCACTGGCGGCAGCTGTTCCGGGTGGAGGGGATTGCGCTGGTGTATCTTGGCGAAATCACCCGCTCCGGCAAGACCCCCGACGAGGATCAGGTGCGCGAGCTGACCAACTGGCTTGACGCTGAGCTCAAAGAGCCGGAGCCCTGGGCCACCACCTCGCTCAGCGCCTCGGGCTACCCCTGTGCTGAGGCGATACAGAGCTGGTGCTGCGGACTGCTGGCCATGCCCCTGCTGATTGACATGGATGCCCGGGGCTGGTTACTGCTGTTTCGTCCAGAGCAGTTTGAAATGATTCCCTGGGCGGGCAAACCCGAGAAGGTCGCCGAGGTGCGCGACGGACGCACGGTTCTGTCGCCGAGAACGTCCTTTGCATCCTGGGTTGAAGAGGTCAGTGGCAAAAGCTCGTCCTGGCACCCGGCCGAGATCAACGCCGCCCGGGATCTGGGCGATGACCTGGCGGTCATTGCCGCCGCCCATGAAATTACCCGGCTGAATGAATACCTGCGGCGCGAACGCAAGGCACTCGCGGAGGCGAATCAGCACCTGGAAAAAGTGGCCAACACCGACTCCCTGACCGGCACCCTGAACCGCTACCGGATTGAGCATCTGGTGCAGATGAGCATGGCCAACGCCGAACGCTATGGCCAGCAGTTCTCCCTGTTGCTGTTTGATCTCGATCATTTCAAGCAGATCAATGATACCTACGGCCACAATGTCGGTGACCGGATCCTGAAAACCCTGGTCAACTCGCTGACCGACGGGCTGCGTGAGGGCGACCAGTTGGGGCGTTGGGGCGGAGAGGAATTTCTGGTGCTCGCCGCCAATACCGTGCTAGATGATGCGGCGATTTTCGCCGAACGTCTGCGTGGGCTGGTACTCGGCACTGAATTTGGATTGGACGAGCCGGTCACCATCAGTATCGGCGTGGCCGAGTGGGGCAAGGGCGATACCATGAAAACTCTGCTGGTGCGCGCCGATCGGGCCATGTACGAGGCGAAGCACGCTGGACGCAATCGGGTCTGTCTGCAGAGGTAGAGATGGTGTTATTATAACCGGCTTTGACTCGGGCCTTGGGGGCGCGTTTTGAAGCTATCGGTCATCATTTCGACTTACAATTCGCCAGCGTGGCTGGAGAAGGTGCTCTGGGGATATTCCGTTCAGGACCATAAGGCATTTGAGTTGATCGTTGCCGACGATGGTTCTTCGCAACAGACCCGAGCCGTCGTGGATCGAATGCGTTCTGAAACAGGAATGCAGATCAAGCATGTCTGGCAGCCGGATGAAGGGTTTCGCAAGTGTCGTATTTTGAATCTTGCGACATTGCAGGTTGAGAGCGAATACGTCGTCTATACCGATGGGGACTGTATTCCTCGTCGCGATTTTCTCTCCGTGCACGCTTCAGAAGCCGAACCCGGTCGCTTTCTTTCCGGCGGCTACCACAAATTGCCTCTTGATTTGAGTCAGTTGATTGCCAGAGAGGACATTGTCAGCGGCGAATGTTTTGATTTGTCATGGTTGAAACAGCGAGGGCTGCCTGCCAGCCACAAGAACAGCAAATTGACGGCAGGCCCTTTAAGAGCCTGGCTCTATAACCGTTTGACGCCAACCCGCTGTCGCTTCAAAGGGTCGAATGGCTCCGCTTGGCTGAAGGATATTGTTGCGGTCAATGGTTTTGATGAAACCATGGCCTATGGTGGGGAGGATCGAGAGTTTGGCGCTCGTCTGATCAACCTCGGTGTCAAACCCAAACACGTGCGATACAACGCGATCGTCATTCACCTGGATCACAAGCGAAGTTATGTTGATCCTCGTATTGTTTTGGCTAATAAGGAGCACCGGAAGAAAGTGGAGAAAGAACGCATCGTGGTTACAGCTCATGGTCTGAAAGAGCATGATGGATCGGATGTGTCGATTATTGGCTGAGAATCTGTAGTCGTTTTTATCGTTGGAGTTTTGCTTGATCTTTTTCGTTTTTTCATACAATCGCGGGCCGCACCTGAAAAATTGCGTAGAGTCGATCGAGTGTTGCGCGCCCGGGCAACCCGTGATTGTTTTTGATGACGCCAGCGATGACCCGGAAACCGTCGCTGTCCTTGCGTCAATCGGCGAGCGGCACGAAGTGGTGGTGCGCGAGGACAAAGACTCTACTGACCAGCATGGCGCCCTGTACACCAACATGCAAAACGCGATTGATCGAGTATGCGATGATGATGTCATCTGCTTTTTGCAAGATGACACTCAGATGGTGAGGCGGTTGGATGACGATGATGTGGTGTTTATCAAGGAGTATTTCGACCGCTATCCAGACTCGGGCTTTCTCGCACCGGTTTTTCAGCGAAAAATAGCCCGGCCGGCTACTCTGCAGCGATTTGTTTATGATCCGGAGCGGGGTGTCTATATTCAGTCCGTGAAAAATGGGCGCCGCGTTGCAGGCGTATATTACTCTGATATTTCCATTACGACCACGCGACGACTCAAGGATAAGGGGTGGCAGTTTTTGATGGGTGAGTTTGAGAACGAGCAGCAGGCAGCCCGGTTGTTTGAAGAAATGGGATACCTATACGCCCCCTTTGTCATGTGGCTTCCTAACCCGCCGGCCTACAGGAATAAAAAGAAAAGTCTTGCTTTTTCGATAGCGGAAAAGATCAACAGAGCGGGTCTCTACCCATTTTCCATTATGACGGATGCCAGGGTCAGAGCGTTGAAATCGCGCCCCACGAAAGAACTTCCGATCGCAGAGCACTACCTGTCGACAACGGTCGACGGGGTGCCCCGCCCCTGGATATTTCATCCGCTACGTCGTTCGCGTTTGCTGCGCAGACTGGATAAGCTGGAAGCTGTGGTGCGCAGTGCGAAGAGCTGGTTTACTCCGAAAGGGTAGTCTTTACCAGCTCACAACCGCTTCAATTTGACTTCCAGATTGTTCAGTAGTTTGAGCCCCCTTAGGCCAGTCAGCGGGTTGTAGGTCCATGGCTTTCGAGGCGTTATCGGAGTGCATTCCAGTAGCGATTCAGCGACGGGAATCTCCTTCGGGGATCGGCGGAGGAACTGATCTGCCTGTTCGGCGCTCCAGATTATGAATGGGTAGTAACCACATTGTTTCTTTCGTTCGGCAATCTTCAGGGCCAGAGTCTTCTTCTTTCCACGCCACGCCGGAACCTCTGGCAGCCACATGGCAAAAGGGCTGTAAAGGTATAGCATGCGTCCGAACAGTGCTTTGGCCTGGCGATCATTGCCCGGTTCGGATTGCAGAAATCGCCACTGTTTCTTCAGTAGTTTTTGCGGAGAGGTGACCAGCAGGTCGGAATAGTGAATGCCGGCACTTTGCTGGGTCGCCCTTCGTAAGTAGGTGTTTTGGGTGGGGCCAGGGTCATCAGATACGGGGTTTCTGTTCAGGTCGATGCCGCGGATGAAGCAGGGGTGAATGAAACCGACCGAGGCATTCTCTTCCAATATCGAATGTAATTGAGCAAGTTCGTGAAGCGCAACCGGTCGAATGACCTGTGTGTCGTCCTGAAGAAAGCATACCAGGGAATAGTGTTGCGTTGCCTCCAGGGCGGACTGCATGTTGTGATAAAGTCCGCCGTGCTTGATCCTTCCTTTGATTGCAGGTTGCACGATTGTGACCGTCTCCCGTATTCGCTCCAGGTAAGACTGGGTGAGCGGGTCGGTACTCTCGTCGTCGAATATTAAAATGTCGGCGTAAGGCGCGCACTTGCGTATAGAATCCACACAGTTTTCTAAGAACTGTGCCCGGTTGAAAGAAAATATACAGAATGCGACGGAAATGTCAGATATCTGATCGGTCATAGGAATCTCGTCAGTGGGACAGAGCTTACTCGCCTGGGGCTGTGCCGCCATGGCTCAGATCAGCCGTTGGGTCAACGCGGGGCCAGCTAGGCAGTTGTCGGCTCCAGACCCAAACAAAAATCAGGGGTAACCAAGTGTATAGCCACATCGTTTTAACGGAAATGACCAAGGTGTAGGTATTGGTGATCACGAGCATGACAATGGTGCCGATAATGCCAAGCAAGTAAACTTTGGCGGCTTTCGTGGTGTTGGCTCGATAAATGGCGCTCAGCACCAAACCGAGTAGCGCCAGTAAAAAGCCTAACCCGATCAGACCCGTTTGTATAAAGGTGCCGAGGAACAGGTTGTGGGGTTGTGCGGTACCCAGCCGGGACTGAGCGTATATGAGCAGGCCCGCTTTGGTGGTTTCGAGATCAGTGGCGGCACCATGCCCGAACAGCAGTGAGGCGGGAAGGTGTTCCAGGTGGGCCGTCCATAATAGGAGTCGGTAAGAGGTGCCTCGCTCGGCCATGAACTGGACGAACTCATTGAAACCGTAGAGCGACAGTACGCCGGCCAGAGCGGCAGTTAAACTGAAAAAGGCAATCAGGAGCAGCTTCCAGTGGCGGTGAAGCACGGCGCTGACAAGCAAGGTATAGAGGATGATCACCGCCAGCGCGAGGGTCGGTCCCCGGCTCCCCGAGAGCAAGGTGCAACTGCAGGTTAGAATGAGTGCTGCGAACAGTAGCGCCAGATCCTTTCGGTTGATTGCCTGCCGTTCGTGCCATAGAAGAAAGGCGCCAATGCACAAATACATAATCAGCACGGAGACCCCTTCAATGGGCTGATACAAGGCGCCAATTCCATGCAGTCGTCCTGAAAAGTGATGGAAGCCGCCAAAAATGACCAGCGCGGACAGGCTGCCGAGCACGACGCAGGAGAGAATGAAGCGCCCGAGGAACAGGGGGGTTTCCAAAATGCGCGGCAGTGCCGCCAAGAGCACCAAGACCAGCAATGCGGTTTCAAAACTCCAACGCAGGGCCTGGATGTGCTCTGCGCCACTCGCCTGGCTGACGATCAGTGAGCTGGCGGCTACGTAGAGTAAAAAGCCCGCGCACAGACGTAGCAGGGCGTCACCGGTATCAATGCGCAGCCGCCCCATGCTGAAAAAAACCAGTACCGGTAAGCCGAGCGCCAGGTGGAACCAGGCCTTGAAAAGGTCCGGGTGCGGGGAGATGGCCGACAGGGCAACCCAGATCAAAAACAGGGTCGGCAGGCGGCGCTGATAGCCGGAAGTCGTTTGCTCGTGAGCACTGGGTGTCATTGCGTGGTGATCCATTCTAGCAACAGGTCCGTGAAGTCGCGGGCATTCCAGTCGTGCTTGCCGCTGCTCTGGGAGTGAAGGGTAATATAGTGAACGTCAGGGCGCTCGAACAGCGCCTTGACTTGCTGCACCACGGCCGTGGCATCGCGGGTGTCAAAGATATAGTGCATCACATCCGGAGCCCGCCACTGCACGGGGCGCGTCTCGTGCTGAGCGAGATACTGTTTGTATAACCCGAATTCCGACCAGCGTCTGGGCGGTTGGTTCAGCAGGTGTTGCCACCAGGGGCGGCCGCTTTGTTGCTCCAGATGTTGGAGCATGCCATTCACGGCGGCCCCGTCGAATACGAAAGGGGTGTCGAAATAGGTATTGACCGGCTGATCTTCGGTCAGTTTTCGGGGCCCGGTCAGCTTGGCGGCGTTGTCCACCCACTTGCGTACTTTCCCGCTCAACTCCCCCAGTGGCTGCCACTGGGCGAAGCACACCACCGCGTCGGCGGTCTGAAAGTCATCCAGTTGGGCCGAGGGCGTGACCACCACATCGGAGTCCAGAACGATGGTGGTGTCGTGGCCCGCTTCACTGGCCACCGCGAGTTTGCACAGCTGCTGCGTATGCCAGCCGGTATAGGCGGGCCAGCGCGGCCAGCCCAGGGGCCGGCGCAGGCTGCCGCTGATACGGGTCAGGTGGCGGCCGGTGCGGGCGCTGATGTGACGCGCCTTGATGCGTTCGCGCTCTACGTCCGCTGGCAGTACCTCGGCGGTGGTTCGCAGCACCACATTGGGCGCTTCGGCGTAGGCTTCGAAGAGGTGCCGATCTTCGGTCTGTACCACGACGTGGTGTTTCAGCCCCGCCAGGGGGGAGCGCGCCAGAGAGGCCCGGAGCAGACGGAAGTGCTCCAGATCTCCGGCCCAGGTCGGGGTCAACAGAATGGGGTTGGACGGGATGGCGGCCGTCATCCGTTGCCGTCCCTCAGGCGCGACTGAAGGCGACGCAGCGCGGTGCGTACCCCGGTGTTGGCCTTGCTGCCCGTGTAGCGCCCTTTGCTGATGTGCCGAATACGGTACACGCTCGGAATGGGCAGCGGCTCGCCCTGACTCTGTACCAGCCAGCGAAAAGCGCGGTCTTCGTGGCACTTGGCGAACTGCTCACTGGGCTGCTGATACAGGGCAATGTGGCGACAGTAACCGACCGCCCGGCAGACATCCCCGTGGGCGATCTGCAGCGGTCCAGTCGCCTTGGAGGGGCGCTTGACCGTAAATGAGCCGGTGTCGATGTCCAATACCGCTGGCTCATGGGCCGCGGTGAGCATGGGATTGTCTTCGGCCAGCAGATCCGTGGTGCGCTCCTCTTCGGGGAAGATCAGCGCGTCTTGGCGCCCCTGAAGCAATTCGGCCAGGGTATCCAGGCAGTCGTCGCGGAACATCAGATCGCAGTCGGTGAACCACACCCAGTCGGCCCGGGTTTCCAGTGCCGCCCGGTTTCGGCCTATGCCCCGGCGGAACAGCTCCTGCCGTGGCAGTGCCCGCCAGTTCCAGGTGACACCGGGTACCGACTGGGTGGAAAAGAACTCCAGCAGTTGCGCGGTCCGGGTGTCCTCGGGGGCGTAGAACACGGTCATGGTGACGTTCAGTCTGGTGGGCGGGAACAGCACCAGAGAGCTCAATTGATAGGCCAGGAAATGCGAGTAATTCCAGCAGTGGCTGACGATCTCCAGATCCAGCGGCCCGGTCTTCGCCGTCCGCGCGGCCACCGGTGGCAGGTCCGGCTCGAACCAGCGGGCCGGGACCCAGCCTTTGGCGGCCAGACGATAAAAAGCGAGGCGGAGTGCGTCAAACATAAGGTGCGCCATTCGGATCAAAAAACCGCGGCATTCTATCACGGCACAGGCGGCGCTGCCCGCCAGAATCATGGTGTAGATGACCGCTGACCGTCAGGCATAGCCCTGCTTCAGCGCTTTGAGAAAGGGTTCCGGCGTGTTGTCGGTGCCGGCACTCCAATGCTTGTGGACGCCACGCTCGAGGCGGGCCAGGTTGGCGGCCTTCCAGGGCGCGTCAGCGGTATGGCTGGCGTGTTGAACGCCGCGGTCGAAATCGATCAGAAAGACCTCGCCCGAGCTCGGGCGGACCAGAATATTGGTGGCATTGAGGTCGGCGTGGTAAACCCCGGCGTCATGAAAGCGCCGAATGCAGCGTCCCGCCGCCTCCCAGAGAGGAGGGTGCCCGGTTTGGTCGAGGCTCAGCAGCGATTGGGTATCCTCCAGCCGCTCGATGATCAAGGCCGCCCGGTAGGTGAGTCCTTTACGTTCGTACCAGGCGGCGATGGGGGTGGGAACGGGCAGCCCCTGGGCGCTGAGTGACTGGAGCAGGGAAAACTCCCTGAGGGCTCGGACCCGGGACGAGCCGAGGTAGACGTAGCGGTCATCCAGCAGTTTGCCGGGAAGACCGCCGCGGCGATAATGCCGCAGGACCCACCGGCCCAGGTCACCGTCGAGAAACCAGGCGGCGCCCCGGCCACCGCTGCCGACCGGCTCGGCCGAAGCGCCCCAGGCGGCGGNATCAAACCACCGGAACTGAAAGGCGTCGGCCAGGGCGGGCTGGACCAGAGCGTGNTGTGAACCGTCGTGGTAGGCGCGGCCGGGGGCGTCGNTCATCAAATCATTCAGCCTTTGTGGGTNAGTGCTTGCTAGNGTTCATAGCAAGTGGGTGAGCTGGGCTCGCGGCCATCGGCCTGTTCGTCTTCCCGCGCCANCTGGTCCAGCAGGGCCTTGCGCAGNATGGGCAGGTGAGACTGCTCNGGNTTGCGGGTGGCGGTCAACAGGCTCAGGCGGCCNCGACGGGCGTGGCGCATCAGTGGCGTGAGTGCGTCCGGGTCATCGTCCAGCTCGCTCTGGTAGTCTTTGGCAAAGCGCTGCTGGTCGATATCGCCCTGATGCCAGGCGCGCCGCAGGGCGGGAGAGGGGGAGGCGTTGCGGTACCACTCGGTCAGTTGCAGGTCGTCCCGGCGNTTNCCTCGCGGCCAGAGGCGATCCACCAGTACNCGGGCACCATCGGTGCGCTCGACGGGTTCGTAAACGCGTTTGAANACGATGTCGTAGCTCATGGAGCGCAGTTTAGCACTTCCCACCGGACCCTTGGGGGTCACGCGATCTGTAACACCTGCTTCATGGTCGGCNTCTGGGCCGGATCGACCAGATCGGCCAGGGTNTAGCCATCGAGTACGCTGAAAAAGGCATTCAGGGATTCGGCGAAGATGCCCTTCAGGCGACAGGCCGGGGTCAGTACGCAGTGGTTTCCGGCGCTGAAGCACTCCACCAGCGACAGNTCCTGNTCGGTACTGCGGACCAGCTCNCCCAGATTGATGTCNTTGGGATCGCCCCGCAGGCGNAGGCCGCCGTTTTTACCGCGAATGGCGTGCAGGTAGCCNTTGCTGTTCAGCTCCTGCACCACCTTCATCAGGTGNTTCTTGGAAATGTCGTAACTCTCGGCAATTTCCCGGATGGTCGACAGNTCGTCGCCCTTGAGCGCAACGTACATCAGTACGCGCAGGGAGTAATCGGTATAGCGGGTAATATGCATGGTTGACCTCGTTAGCCGGGGCGGCCGTCGGCCCGGGGCTGCCACAGTATCGGCGCATAAAGTACCACAAACAAGGCAAACGCCAGAATCCAGGCCAGNGCGGANAGGGTGACCCCGATCCGGTAGTCCAGCCACTGGTTGGCGGCCAGCAGCCGAAACACCGTGGCGGCAATGATCGCGGCGTACATCAGCCGGCCGAAGGGNCGCAGGGTGAGAGGCCGCCCGGTGTGGCCCATGGCCACCCGGCTCATTACCCCGAGAATCAGTGTGGCAACGCCGCCCACGGCGAGGGCGTGTTGCCACAGGGAGTCCGACAGCGCGGGCAGGAAGGCGCCCAGGCCGCGCAGCGCCAGAGCAACCACAATCCAGCCATAGGCCAGGTGCAGAATCCACAGCAGGGGTTCGCGTCGGGTCTGCCAGCCGGACCACTGGTAAAGACGTACGCCGTTGACNNTGGCGGCCAGCAGGGCCACGGCGCCTTCNACCCAGAGCGGCAATGGCAAAAGGGCTACCAGAGTGAGTGCCAACACACTNGCCAGCGCCCACTGAGTNACANGCGCCGACTGCGTGACCCGCTCCGGGCGTCCGCCATGCATCTTCAGCCAATTGGCGGTGAAGGCCGGGGTGATGCGNCCGGCGATNACCACAATCATCAGAGTAATCACATCCAGGCCCAGNCCNTGGCCCAGTTTGAGTAGGCCCACACCACCGTTCATAAAGCCCAGGTGCATCAGCAGGTTGCCCGNCGTCAGCGCCGCCAACACGGCNACCAGAATCAGGTTGCGCTTGTTGCCGTAGCGCAGCAGGACTCGCCCGGCATAGAGCGCCACCACGGGCAAAAAGGCGAGATCGACCACCGCGACCAGCCAGCCCGGCAACCAGCCCGCNAACCAGAACACCGCCCGCCCGGNGAGCCAGAGTANCACCAGNGCTANCAGNCCNGCGCCGCGCAGGGGTGGGGCACCGGTCCAGTTGCACATGGCGGTGAGCAGAAACCCGGCAATGGGGGCGCTGACGAACCCGTAGATCATCTCGTGGCTGTGCCANTGCAGCGGGGACCAGCCCAGAGGCAGGGGCCAGCCGCCAAAGAGAAAACCAATCCACGCCAGGATGATGGCGATGGCGTACACCCCCGCCAAAATGAAAAATGGCCGGAANGCATAAGAAAAGAGGGCCGATGGTTGCGACATGNTCAGATTTCCTCGTTCGCTGAGCCGACGGATCAGGCGTCGGGCCGGCTCCATANAAAGGTGGCAATGGCGCAGAACAGTACTGTCAACGCCAGTAGCACGGTCGGTGCTGCGCCGGAAATGATTAGCCAGACCAGGCTGGCGGTCAGCATCGTGCAGGCCAACCACTTTCCNNNGCGGGGAATGGCTCTCCGGGTGCGCCAGGCCTCCAGCGCCGGCCCGAAGTGCGGGTGNTGGCAAAGCCAGCGGTGCAGCCNGGGTGAGCCNTTGGGGGCGGCCCAGGCCGCCAGAATCAGAAACGGNGTGGTGGGTAGCANGGGTAATAGNGCGCCCAGCGCGCCCANTGCAANGCCGCTCCAGGTCACCAACAGCCAGGGTAGTCGCTGCGGGTGTCGCCAAATCGAGGTGGGACTCATNGAAACCCTCGGATACTCACGCCAACAAAACATGNATTAACAATATATCTTTTTGCGGAGGTATTCAATCAACCCTCCCACCCCTGAGTAGGAGNGAATGATNCGCGCTNTGCCATNCAGGGGAGGCCGACTATCCCTGAAGGNGTAGATGGCGCCCANAAAGATGAATNTATTTTACATCTTTANCTNNGGNCGTTATTCTTTGNNAAAGAAGNANTTTNAATGAACCTTTTAACCGGTTCATTCCTGTCTGGTCATCGCACAAGGGGAGCTGCCTATGAATTGGCTGACACAATCGGTGGGAGATATTGCCCGGGAANTACCCGGGGCCACCGGGGTATTTCACGGTTANGGTCTGGATTTCTGCTGCGGGGGTAAGCAAGCACTCGCGCGGGCCGTCGAGCGCAAGGGCNTTGATGCCGAGGCACTGACCGCGGAGCTCGANCGGCTGCACGCCCAGGCCGATGGTGCCCGGGGCGACTGGGCGGACGCNGACAATGCCGAGCTGATCGAGCACATTCTGACCCGCTATCACGACGTTCANCGGGAGCAGCTGCCCGAGCTGATCCGGTTAAGNCAGCGCGTTGAGCTGGTACANGGCGGACACCCGGAGTGTCCGTCCGGNNTGGCGAGNCANCTNGAGGGGTTGCNGGCCGAGCTGGAAAACCACATGGCCAAGGAGGAGCAGATCNTGTTCCCCATGATCAGCCGGGGCATGCTCGGGATGGCCGGCGGACCGGTCGGCATGATGCGCCATGAGCACGACGAGCACGCCCAGGGGCTGGCGCGCATTCACGAGCTGACCCGGGGCATCAATCTGCCGGTGGGCGCCTGCAATACCTGGCGCGCCCTGTACCTGGGGCTGGCCACCTTCGAGGTGGACTTGATGGACCACATCCATCTGGAAAACAACATTCTTTTTGATCGCATTGACGGACAGGGGGCCGCGGCACATGGGTAAGTACAAAAAATTATGGTGGACGCTGATTGGCACATTGGCGGTTACCTTCGGTTTGTTGGGGTACTTTGGGGTCGAGGTGTACCGCAAGGCGCCGCCGATTCCGGACCAGGTGGTCACCGAGAGTGGTCAGACATTGATGACCGAAACCAGCATTCTCGACGGTCAGACCGCCTGGCAATCCGTGGGTGGTATGCAGCTCGGCTCCATCTGGGGGCACGGCGCCTATCAGGCACCGGACTGGACCGCCGACTGGCTGCACCGGGAACTGTTGGCCTGGCTGGAGTTGGCCGCTCAGGACAACTTTGGTGTCAGTTATGACGAGCTCGATGGGCGAGACCAGAATGCCCTTCAGTACGAGCTGAAGGAAGCCTATCGCACCAACACCTGGGATGCGGAGACCGATACCCTGGTGGTGTCCGATCGACGCGCTCAGGCGATGGCGCAGACAGCGGATTACTACAGCCGTCTGTTCGGCGGTGCGCCGGAGCTGCAGCCCACTCGGGAAAGCTACGCCATGAAGGAGGTCACGCTGCCGAGCGAAGAGCGTCGGGATCAGATGACCAATTTCTTCTTCTGGACCGCCTGGGCCGCCGCCACCGAGCGCTACCCCGGTGAAGCGACCTACACCAACAACTGGCCCCACGAGCCGCTGATCGACAATAAGCCCACCGCCGAGAACATCGTCTGGTCCATCGCCAGTGTGGTGCTGCTGATCGCCGGTGTCGGTGGCCTGGTCTGGGGCTGGGCGTTCCTGCGCAAAGAGGACGAAGAGGAGCCAGAGGCGCCCAAGCAGGACCCGATCACCACTTTTGCGCTGACGCCTTCCCAGAAAGCCCTGGGTAAATACCTGTTGGCGGTGGTGGGGCTGTTCACTCTGCAGGTGTTCCTGGGAGGGTTCGTCGCCCACTACACCATTGAAGGGCAGGGCTTCTACGGTATCCAGACTTCGGACTGGCTTCCTTACTCCCTGATGCGCACCTGGCATATTCAGTCGGCCATGTTCTGGATTGCCACCGGCTTCCTGGCGGCGGGCCTGTTCCTGGCGCCGGTCATCAACGGCGGCAAAGATCCGAAGTATCAGAAGCTCGGCGTGGACATTCTGTTCTGGGCGCTGATTGCCGTGGTGGTGGGTTCCTTTGCCGGTAACTTCCTGGCGATCAACCAACTGATGCCCGCCGAGTGGAGCTTCATGCTGGGCCATCAGGGGTATGAATACGTTGACCTGGGCCGCTTCTGGCAGATTCTCAAAGTNGCCGGTATCGCCTTCTGGTTGTTCCTGATGATGCGCGGCATCGTGCCGGCCCTCAAGCAGGGTGGCGACAAAAACCTGTTGGTGTTGTTGACCGCCTCCGTGGTGGCCATCGGCCTGTTTTACGGTGCCGGGCTGGCTTACGGCGAGCGCACGCACATTTCCATCATGGAGTACTGGCGCTGGTGGGTCGTGCACCTGTGGGTAGAGGGCTTCTTTGAAGTGTTCGCTACCGCCGCACTGGCCTTCATTTTCTGCAGCATGGGTCTGGTATCCCGCCCCATGGCAACCGCCGCCTCCCTGGCATCGGCGTCACTGTTCATGCTCGGCGGCGTGCCCGGTACCTTCCACCACCTGTACTTCTCCGGTACCACCACACCGGTCATGGCGGTAGGNGCCTCGTTCAGTGCGCTGGAAGTTGTGCCCCTGGTGGTGCTCGGTTATGAAGCCTGGGAGAACTGGCGGCTCAAGTTCCGCGCTCCCTGGATGCAGAACATCAAGTGGCCGCTGCTGTTTTTTGTCGCCGTGGCGTTCTGGAACATGTTGGGCGCCGGCGTGCTGGGCTTTATGATCANCCCGCCCATCTCGCTCTACTACGTNCAGGGGCTCAATACCACGCCCACTCATGCACACGCCGCCTTGTTCGGGGTGTACGGCTTCCTGGCGCTGGGCTTCTGCCTGCTGATTCTCCGCTACATTCGCCCGAACATGGCGTTCAACGAGCGCGTGATGAAAACCGCCTTCTGGTGGATGAACGGTGGTCTGGTGCTGATGTTGTTTACCAGCCTGTTGCCGGTGGGCGTCATCCAGTTCNTTGCCAGTGCCTCTGAGGGCCTGTGGTATGCCCGCAGCGAAGCGTTCATGCAGACGCCGCTGTTGGAAACCCTGCGTTGGGTCCGCACCATTGGCGATGTGATTTTCATTGTCGGNGCCCTGGCAGTGACCTGGCAGGTGGTCAAGGGCGTACTCTTCCCGGATGCACCCGATCAGATAGTCGAAGGCCGACTGGAAAAAGCCTGGGCCCCCGCCTATGCTGAGTCCGATACGGCCATGGCTGAAGCGCATCAGGGTGACAGCGTGTGCTGCGGNCACTGNGGCGGCGATAAATAGCCGCAGGTTTGACACGCTGGTGTTTCACGTCCACAGGGCGGGCTCAGCCCGCCCTTTTTGTCTTAACGGTTTGGGAGAAGTGAATGGTCAATGCCAAAGAGCGTATAGATACCATCTATGACGTGGTCAAGAACCGAAACCCCGGGGAAACTGAATTTCATCAGGCGGTCTGGGAGGTCATTGAAACGCTGACGCCCGTGCTGGAAAAATGCCCNTATTACGCCAAACAGAAAATCATCGAGCGCATCTGTGAACCGGAACGGCAGATCATTTTTCGNGTGCCCTGGCAGGATGANGACGGGGANGTTCACATCAACCGCGGCTTCCGGGTTGGTTTCAACAGCGCGCTGGGGCCCTATAAAGGTGGGCTGCGGTTTCATCCCAGCGTCCTGCTGGGGACCATCAAATTTCTTGCCTTTGAGCAAACCTTTAAAAACGCCCTGACCGGCCTGCCGATTGGCAGTGGTAAGGGTGGCTCCGATTTCGATCCCAAGGGGAAATCCGACAATGAAATTATGCGTTTCTGTCAGAGTTTTATGACCGAGCTATACCGGCATATTGGCGAGATGACCGACGTGCCGGCCGGGGATATTGGTGTCGGTGCCCGTGAAATCGGCTTCCTTTTCGGGCAGTACAAGCGCATTACCAATTGTTATGAGTCCGGGGTGCTGACCGGCAAGAGCCCAAGCTGGGGTGGCGCACTGGTTCGTAAAGAGGCGACCGGCTACGGCCTGGTTTACTTTGCCGAGGAAATGCTCAAGGCGCGCAACGAATCACTGAAAGGAAAAACCTGCGTGGTGTCCGGCTCCGGCAACGTGGCGATTTACGCAATTGAAAAGTTGCAGCAGTTGGGAGCCAAGGTGGTGGCCTGCTCTGACTCCGGCGGAGTGATTTACGACGAGCGGGGCATCGATCTGGACACGGTGAAGGAAATCAAGGAGGTGCAGCGCGACCGGATCAAGGCGTATGCCTCTCAACATGGCGAGGCTGACTATCGGGACAAAGGAAACATCTGGGATATTCCCTGCGACCTGGCGTTCCCCTGTGCCACCCAGAATGAACTGGATGAGAAGGCCGCGCAGACGCTGGTCGAAAACGGTTGTCTGGCGGTTGCCGAGGGGGCCAACATGCCCTGCACGCCGGAGGCGGTGGATTGCTTTATGGAAAACAATGTCGCCTACGGCCCCGGCAAAGCGGCCAACGCCGGTGGCGTGGCGACATCGGCCCTGGAAATGCAGCAGAATGCCAGTCGTGACTCCTGGACATTTGAGCACACGGAAAAACGTCTGCGCCAGATCATGGCCAACATTCATAGAGACTGTTACGACACCGCTCGGGAGTTTGATCTGGATGGCAACTATGTGGCGGGCGCCAACATAGCCAGCTTCCGGCGAGTGGCGGATGCCATGTTGGCCTTTGGTGTTATCTGAGGTCTGCCAAACGAGCTGACGATCGGTGCTCGGCACCGGTCGTCAGTCTGCTCGGCTGACCGCTTCAACTTTCACGGTGGTGCGCTGGGTTTTACTGATCGGCCAGTCAATTTCCTGCCCTTGTTTCAGGCCAATAATGGCGCTGCCAATGGGGCTCAAAATGGACAATTTGTTCTCCGTGTTATCCAGCTCGGTGGGATAGACCAGCGTATAGGTGAACGTCTTTCCGGTCGACTGAACCGTAAACGTCACCTGTGAGTGCATGGTCACCACATCGTCCGGAAGCTTGGCCGGCGTCACAATTTTTGCCCGCTCCAGCTCTTCTTCCAACTGATTGGTGATGGTGTCCTCGGGAACCGATTCCAACAGTTTCCACAATCGCTCATAGACTTCTTTGGTCAACGTAATTTTGGGTTTCGATGCCATACAAATTCCTCATGGTAATGTTAGGTAAAGAGTGCGCCATCCTTGGCGGTAACACTATTCTTTGCTGTTGTTTTGACGTTTGTCGCGTTTTTCCGCACGTTTTTCCTTCAGTGTGCGCTTTGCCTGTTTCTTTTCGTTTCGAGACATGCGAGTAGTCCTCTAGCTGATGGTTGTTTGTGTGGTTGACCACACATCGGCATAGACAACGTGGCAGTGCCACGAACCAGCATGCAATTGAATCACCCCCTTGAAAGTGTCTTTTTAAGCGCCCCGCCGTCTGCCGTCGCGGGGGCTCGGTAAATAGGTGTGTCACCTGATCGCAGCGATCTGGTATCTCAAGATTGACCCAAACACCTTGACGGTAACCGTATCGCCCGGCTTGCGGCCCATGAGCGCGGCGCCAAGAGAAGAGAGAAAGGACACTCTGCCTTCGACCGGAACACTCTCTTGGGGCGCCACCACCACGAGGGTGCAAGGCTGATTTTCCTGCAGGTCAATCAGTTCTACCTCGCTGTTGATCGAAACGGTTTCGACATCAACGGCTTCAAGGTTGTTTGGTTTGCCAGCCAGATCAAATAAGTACGATAACGTGACCGGCTCAATATCCATGCCCCAGGGGCGGGTGATGTAAAAATCTTGCGCACGCCGTCTCAAGGAGCCCAGCAGCTCCTGGCGTGAAGAATTACACATGGCAGACTCCTGGCCTACAATGCGATGGATGAATCGGTTGTGAGTAAAATAGGGTATGCCCGAGTGCTGAGCGTTAGCACTCGGTTAAGAGGGGAAGATGGGGGCAAGCCTCCACATCAGAAATTGCGCCAGTACGTTGTTCACGAAAATCCTGTGTTTTTCAAAATGACGTTGCTTTGAGGTTACCCCAACGAAAATAAAAGTCAACGGTATGTTTGGGATCTTCGGCGTTTCGCGGTCAAAGCATGTCGCACGTCTTCCAGGCGCAGGCCGCGGGTATCAATGCCACCGATAAACAGCAGTGCTGCGGCCAGCAGTAGCGGCGCCGCGATGACCAGCGCGGACCAGGAGAGAAAGTCCATCAGACCCGCGACTCCCAGAAGGGTACCGGCGATGCCGCCCAGTTTGGAGCTGGCGGCGACCAACCCTGAGCCGGTGCCGCGTAGATGCACCGGATAAATCTCCGAGGCGTATGGAATCAGCATGGCGATGATGCCACTGGCACTCATGAGCAGCAGTGCGGTGCAGGCGGTCAGTATTTCCACTGTCAGCCAGCCCATGGCGGCGCTCAGGGCGAAGACCCCCAGGGCGGCAGCGGTCAGGGAGGTAAACAGCGTGAGTGTGCCGATGGAGCTCCAGTGGTGGTAAAGCCAGATCACCAGTGCCACGCCCGGCAGCGCAAAAAACGCGGACTTGGCGATCAGAGAGTTGGCGTGCTCGGCAAGCCCCAGGCTGTACAGGTTGGTGGGCAGCCAGAGAAGAAATCCGAAATTGACGAGCCCCCAGGCTATGCCGGCGGTGGTCAAGCCCCAGGTAATGCCGGTGTAGGGCGCGCGAAACAGGTCTTTGAGGGTGGCGTGGCCGGTATCGGGCTCGGGTTCGACCACCACATTCTGCTCCGAGTGTTGGGCGCCACTAAACCGCGTCAGTACCTGACGAGCTTCGTGGGTCATGCCCCGACTGGCCAGGTAGCGAGGGGATTCCGGAATATACCGATTCAACAGTATGACGATCATCCCGGTAGGCAACCCGAGCAGCCACAGAATGCGCCAGCTGAACAGCGGCTCCAGAAGGGTGGCGGATCCTGCGGCGGCCAGATAGCCCGCCGTGGTGCCCAGTCCGCCCAGTGCGACCAGCAACCAGCCTCGGTGCCGGGCCGGCACGGATTCCGCCATCAGGGCAAAGGTAATGGGCAGCAAGCCCCCGGCCGANAGCCCCATGAGNAAGCACATNGCGAGGTTCCAGCTGTAGCTGGGCATGGCGCCGCAAATTGCGGTTCCGATGAACATGAGCGCGGAGAGCAAAATCGCGGCNCGTCGACCAAAGCGGTCCGCCGCCATACCCCAGAAGATCGACCCCANTGTAGTGCCGGTCAGGGCGACGACTGCCAGGACGCCAGCGGACTGGCTGTTCAGGTCGTATTCTATGGACATGCCGGGCATGACAAAGCCGAGCGTGGCCGGCTTCATGACGTCNACCGTGACGGCAATCATCAGAACCATGACCAACTTCCAGTGCTCCGCGTTTAGCGGTACCTGGTCGGCCACATGGAATTGCAGGTGCGGGTCGCTCTGTTGGCGCAGCTCGCTCACCCGNGGCANCACGCCGTAGGCGGAACACAGCAGTCCGAGGGGGATCAGCGCCATGCCGATAAGCATCGTGGTGCTCATGGGCATGCCCGCCATCTGATAGCCCATGGGGGCGGCNTGCAGAAACATGGGAATGTGCGACANCACNCCCAGNGTGATNCCNNCNCACCCAAACCAGAATGCCAGNGGATGNTNAAANCGCATGCNGNGAGCCTCAANGCNNGNNNGNNACGGNNGNTAATAGTTGAGTTTTTTACTCAGGTATTTAGCTTTATTCNCTTTGATGGTAGCATAACGGTTGTTGATAATGTGTATNCAGAGAGCATCTTATGCAGCCCAGTTTTCATATCTCCGAACNCGCCCGCNATTACCTGATTGAGCTGCTNAGCAGCCAGGGTGTGGATGCGGCCAGGATATTTGTGGTGGAAGCCGGCACCCCTCGCGCCGAAACCTGCCTGGCGTACTGNCGGCCGGGCGAGGAGTCGGAAACCGANCTGGANGTGTACGAGGGTGANCTGAAGCTGTTTCTCGACAAGCGNAGCCTGCCCTACCTGAAGGGGNTGGAAATCGGCCTGCAGGANAAAGGCGAGCAGAAGCAGATCACCATCCGCGCCCCCAACGCCAAGAAGCCCCAGAGTGCNCAGGGGCGNGAGGTGGAGTTTGANCGNGAGTGCCCGGCCAAGCTGGTGCCCTCCGGTGATGACCTGATGATTCCNAANGGGGCCGAGGCGGCNATTACCCAGGCATTAGGGGCCAGCTACACGTTGCTGTACCACGGCAACCTGATTCGTATCGACGGTAAAGANGCCGACGCCATCGGNCTGACNTCCAATGCGCTTGAGTTTGAAGCGCGTGANGACGGCCGCATCGATGAAGATCAGGTCTGGAAGGCGCTGTCCATGGTGTACGATCCGGAAATTCCGGTGAATATCGTCAGCCTGGGCCTGGTGTATAAAATGGATGTGGATCAGNCNCGCGGCCATGTGTTTGTGGANATGACCCTNACNGCACCCGGTTGCGGAATGGGNGATGTGCTGGTGGATGATATCAAGCGACGCCTGGCGGAAGTNCCCCATGTCCANTCCAGCGACGTCCAGTTGGTGTTTGATCCACCCTGGACGCGCGAGATGATGAGTGAAGAAGCTCAGTTGGAAACGGGAATGTTTTTCTAGGGGCGGTTATCCCTACCCATCAAAATCCGCGGCGTCGTGGCGCTCGCGCAATTGCTCGTGAGGTTCGCCCCAGGTGCGATTGACTTTGCGCCCGCGCTGCACGGCTTCCCNNTGATCGATGGCCTGCGCCCACCGCTTCAGGTGTCGATACTCATCCACCGATAAAAACTCGCCGGCATCGTACAGGCGCCCCAACACCAGTTCGCCATACCACGGCCANATGGCCATGTCCGCAATGCTGTACTGCTCTCCCGCCAAATAGGTTTTGTCCGCCAGNTCGCGATCNAGCACNTCCANCTGNCGTTTNACNTCCATGGTNAAACGATTGATGGGGTACTCGTAAGGCTCCGGNGCGTANGCGTAAAAATGNCCAAACCCGCCGCCCAACAAGGGTGCGCTGCCCATCTGCCAAAATAGCCAGTTGAGACACTCGGTGCGGCCCGCGATGCTGTCGGGAATAAANGCGCGAAACTTGTCAGCCAGGTAAAGCAGAATCGAACCGGACTCAAATNCCCGNGTGNCCGGATCGGTACTGNGGTCGACCATGGCCGGTATCTTTGAATTGGGATTAACCGCCACAAAACCACTGGAGAACTGATCCTGCTCCATGATGTCGATGTAGTGTGCGTCGTACTCCGCTCCCGAAATTCCGCGAGCGAGNAGCTCTTCGAGCATGATGGTCNCTTTTACGCCGTTGGGTGTTGCGAGTGAATAGAGCTGCAGTGGGTGCTTACCAACCGGTAGCGCTCGCTCGAANCGGGCCCCCGCNGTGGGGCNGTTGATGCCACTGAATTTACCGCCGGCCGATGTGTCTGGCNTCCAGACTTTGGGTGGGGTGTACGAGTGCTCGCTCATTATTCCTCCNTTCACGATCGGTTGCTTGCGTTTTGAAACTGCTACACTACAGTTCGATGACGTTGACACACATAACCACTGTACGCAGGAGGAGAATACCATGGATCAAAAAGCGCTCCGCGCCTGTTTTGCGCTGTCCTTGCTGAGTTTGCCGTCGGTAACCCTGGCGTCTTCATTCCAGCTGCTTGAGCAAAGTCCGGCCCACATGGGCAAGGCATTTGCCGGCACGGCGTCGGATATTACCGATGCCTCTACGGTCTACTTCAATCCAGCGGGTATGGCACGTCTGGACGGTCAGCACCTGACCCTGGGCGGAAACGTCGTGCTCACCGAAGCGGACTTCGTCAACGACGGCAGCAATTACGTCATTCAGGGNAACNCCGTGCCNGTGCANGGCAGCGGNACCACCGACGAAACCGGNTTTATTCCCAATGCCTATTGGGTCGTTCCGGTATCCGAGCAGTTCACCNTGGGCCTGGGCGCGGGCGGCCCCTTTGGNCTTTCCAGTGACTTTGGTNCCGAGTGGCCGGGGCGCTACGACGCCACCTTCAGTGANCTGGAAGTCACCAACCTGAACCTCACCAGTGCCTGGGCACCGAACGATCAGATCGCCTTNGGTNTGGGGATCAACTATCAGATGATCGATGTCACNCTGCAAAGCCAGTTTGACTCCACCTTGGGTGCCAGCCCGGATCCCGCCACCGACAGTAGTGCGAGCATTGAAGGGGACGATGACGATATCGTGTTCGATGCCAGCGTGTTGTGGACACCGGCCCCGGGAACACAGTTGGGTTTGATCTGGCGTCAGGGTGGGGATTTTACTCTCGATGGCAGTGCCGCCTTTGANCTCAACGCCGCCTGTGCACCCGGCGCGGGTTCGCCTACCGGCGCNCCACCGGCACCGACCACCGGTACTTTATGTGCAGGCGCTCTGACCGGGCTGGAAGGTCCGGTCACCGCAGGGGCGGAGCTGCCGGATACCATCACCCTGAGTGGTTCGCAACAGTTGAATGATGTGTGGACCCTGCACGCGGACATTGCGCAAACCCGCTGGAGCAGCATTCAGACCATTGCGGTTGATAATGTTGATAACGGCGAGAACGTGGCCACACTGGACCTGCGTTACGATGACACGCTTCGCCTGGCGTTGGGCGCCAGCGCGGCGTTGACGGATACCTTCACCTTGCGTTTTGGTGTGGCGCAGGACGAGGCGCCGCAAACCGATCCGGAGTTTGTCAGTCCGAGAATTCCGGATGAAGATCGTACCTGGTTGGCCGTCGGCGCCAACTTCCATGTATTCGATTCGGTCACCATGGATGTGAGTTACGCTCACCTGCTGGTGGATGANGCTCAACTGGAGCGCACTGAGCCNACCCCTCTGGGCGGAAGCTACACTCTGGAAGGCAGCTTCGACAGCTCGGTCAACATCCTGGCGGCCCAGATCAACTGGCAGTTNTAACCGNTCACCGGCCGGGGCGGTCAGCCTCGGCCGGTGTAACNGTTTTTACTGCGGCTGCTTGGCCGTTCTCAGGTAGGGCTTGAGGGTTTTGAAACCTTCGGGGAATTTCTTCTTGGCGTCTTCGTCACTGACCGACGGCGGAATGATGATGTCTTCACCATTTTTCCAGTTCACCGGTGTGGCAACGGTGTGCTTGCTGGTCANNTGNANGGANTCCAACAGNCGCAGAATNTCGTCAAAGTTGCGNCCNCTGGTCATNGGNTANATCAACTGNGCNTTGATTTTTTTGTCCGGNCCGATGATGAANACCGCGCGCACGGTGGCGTTGTCGGCNGCNGTGCGNCCNTCNGANGANNCGCNTTCATCTTCNGGCAGCATGTCGTACAGCTTGGCCACGTTCAGATCCGTGTCGCCNATCATCGGATAGTTGGGCGCGGTGCCCTGGGTTTCTTCAATGTCCTTGGCCCANNNGGCGTGGTTGTCCACCGGATCGACCGACAGACCGATGATCTTGGTGTTGCGCTTGTCGAANTCCGGCTTGAGTTTNGCCATGTAGCCCAGCTCGGTGGTGCACACCGGGGTGAAGTCTTTCGGGTGAGAGAACAGGATCGCCCAGGAGTCGCCAATCCACTCGTGGAAGTTGATTTCGCCNTCGGTGGTTTGGGCGGTAAAGTCGGGTGCTGTGCTACCAATACGCAGGGCCATGAGACCTCCTTTCGGGATCAAACACAAATGATGGAATGGAACCATTGATAGTGGGGCCGGNCCGGGCAAATACAAGCCCTGACCGGCCGATCAGTAGAANNGATGATAAAGGCCGCACCGGNGNTCGTAAAATGACCTTTCCGTCTAATCCATAGCGTTCGGTTATAACGAAGCACGCAGCGTCAGCTTGCGTCGAAATCCAACCACAGGTGCTGGTAACCGCTGGCCGGATAGTACGCATTGACCGGTGCCTTGTCGGGCGTCGGCGCAAAGGCGCCGCTGATCTGTAATAACTCCTCCATCAGTACCCGAAGTTCCAGCCGGGCCAGCGGTGCGCCGGGGCAGACGTGCAGGCCGGCACCGTAGAGCAGGTTCTGGCTCTGGTCGCGCCCCCAGCGGAACTGGTCGGGCTGCGGAAACACGCGTTCATCCCGATTGGCTGATACCCAGTTGACCGTTACCCGGTCTCCGGTTTCGATTTGGCGGCCTTGCAGCGTGGCGGGGCAGGTGGCTTTGCGCCGATTGGTGACCAGCGGGCCGTGAATACGCANAATTTCGTCCACGGCTTCNGGNATTTTGTCCACATCATCGCGAAGCTCCGCCTGNAGNTCGGGNTGTTCGGCCANAAANTTCAGCAACAGGCCNACCGAGGCGGCAATGGTGCCGATTTCGCCCACGGTCCANTTGCGCAGAATACTGACGATGTCTTCCTCGGGAATGGGNTGACCATCGATGGTACTGCGCATGATGTCCGTGGTGGGATCTTCCGGCGCCCAATCGCCCTGCTCNCGTCGGGTTTCNAGCAGTTGGTGAATATAGCGACTGAAACGCTGGGCAATTTCCGCCATGGCCTCCCGATCGCCGGCCAGCGTGGCCTCGTGGTTTTCGTGGGCCCATTCGCGCANCGGCTCCTGCAGGCTGTCGGGCCAACCGAGAAAGGCGCACTGGATCTGCAAGGCGAAGGGCTCCGCCAANTCGNTCACAATATCGACCTGCTTTCGTCCGGCGATNGCNCGAGCCAGCTCGGCGGCAATGTCGCGGCACTCCGGCTCAAACANCGCCATGCNCTGNTCGGTNAAAAAGGGNTCTATCAGNNTGCGNTANGGNGTGTGTTCGGGCTGATCCAGTCCATTGGGNACGGAGCGGTGCTNNGANACCTGATTNCTGAAGGTNTCATGATCGGTCACCACNGCCAGCACATCNTCGTGGCGAAACACGGACCACCCCATNTACTCGCTGNGGGCCACCGGGCAGCGTTGGCGCATGTCATCGAAGCTGGCGACGGGGTTNTCCAGAACCGTNTCGCTGCGAGGGTCCCANTCGTAGGTCGGGCGGTGATCGGTCATGAAACTCCTCCCGGGGAAGTGTTNGTTCAGGATTGCTGCTCTCATGGGTTGTTACCTCCATGTTACGGCGCTTGCGCCCTTGAGCCTACGGGAATACTCCCCAATCCCCATCGTCTACCCCCAATAGGGCATTTCAGAGGGGCGCCGAATAACCCATCGGCGCAATAGTGTGGCACCTGAATTTCTGGTCTGATGAAGCTGTGTGGGAAATCGTAACAGGTGCGATTTTCCCGGTAACAGATCGAGGTGTTTACATGAATCGTCCCGCCTTTTCCTTGTCCCGCCGTGGTTTCTTTGGCCGCTGTTTGTTGGGGGCTCTGGCGAGCCTCANCCTCAACCTTTACGCCGCCGACCCCGCCAATGGCAAAANCGTTTATCAGATGAATTGTCAGGCCTGCCATCAGCCCGCCGGTGCCGGTATTCCCGGCGCCTTTCCTCCCCTGGCCGATAACGCCAATCTGTCCGGCAACCCCGACTATATCGCGCAGGCCATCGTCAAGGGCGTCTCCGGTCCGCTGACGGTGAACGGAAAATCCTACAACAGTGTGATGCCGTCCATGGCCCACATCAGTGATTCGGATATTGCCGACCTGGTGGCCTACATCCTGTCNGATCTCAACGGCAGTGATTTGACCCTATCCGAAGCCAANATCAGTGCNNTGCGTTAACGGTACCCATTTTATTAATTGATAGAGAGAACTTAACGATGAAACAGATGATGAAAATGATGGCCCTGGGGGCGAGCGTGAGTGCCTTGGCGGCGTTNGTNGGCTGTTCTCAGGCCGGGCCCATGGCCACCGCCNGTGAGTTTGAAGTCGAGGGCAAGGTCTACGGCATGCCCAAGGCCGAAGTGTTCCGTGAGGATTACCGGGGCGATGCGGTNGTGGGCGATACCATGACNGCNTCCCCCCATTTGGCCAAGCTCGACTACGCCGGCAACAAAACCCATCAGGTCCGNCTGGANACCCTGTCCCAGAAAGTGGANGTGGCCCCGGGCGTGAGTTACACCGCCTGGACCTTTGGCGGCAGCGTGCCNGGTCCGGTGTNGCACGTGCGCGAGGGCGACCGGGTGGTGTTTACCATGAAAAACCGCTCNGACGAGGCCGTGNTGGTGTCNGAGCCCGGCAAGGGCGCCGCGCCTTTCTACCGGCAGATGGCGGACAACCCCTACCAGAANCCGGAGGCGGCCATTTCCCCCATGCCTCACTCCATGGACTTTCACAGNGGCACCGTGGCGGCCGATGATAANTGGCGCAGCATCTCGCCNGGGGAAACCATCCAGTTCGAATGGGTGGCCAACTATCCNGGNGTNTACATGTACCACTGCGGNACNTCCAGTGTGTTGATGCACACCGCCATGGGGCAGTACGGCGCGGTGGTGGTTTCCCCCAAAGAGGGCTACCCCACGGAAGCCGATCACGAATACGTGATTACCCAGTCCGAGTTCTATCTGCAGCAGGTGGGCGAGTCCTATATTTATGATCACCAGGCTGCCATGGCCAACAATCCCAGCCACGTGACCTTTAACGGTCATGTGTCCGCCCTGATGGATCAGCCCCTGCGCGCCAAAAAAGGTGACCGGGTGCGCCTCTACGTTTTGAACGCCGGGCCCAACGGCACCTCCAGCTTCCACGTGATCGGTGCCATCTTTGATCGGGTCTGGTACGAGGGCAATCTGGAGAACGAGTGGCGCGGTATGCAGACCGTACTTCTGGGAGCCAGTAACGGTGCGGTGATGGAGTTCATCGTTCCGGAAGACGGGCTGTACAAATTGGTGGATCACGAGTTCCACGACGCCGAGCGCGGCGCCGCCGGCGCCTTGATTGCCGCACCGGCACAGTAGGAGGAGAGCGAGATGTCAGGGTGGTGTAAACAATGGTTGTGGGGCGGGCTCCTGTTGGCCGGCACCGTCACCGCCCTGGCGGCCGAGCCGGTGGTGGTACCGGAGGGCAATTTTGAACACCCGGTGCTGCTCGACCGGGAGCGCCGCACCGAGTGGGTGGCAAGCTTCCGGGTGGATTTTGGCGGTGGTTCCTGCGGTGATACCGGCCGGCTCATACTGCGCTACGACAGCGCTCACTACGCCACTCTGCTGCGCTACCAGATGCGCAGCAACCACGCTCCGGAAACCACCGCCAGCAACCTCGGCTTCCGTTGCGTTTACCCCTGATTGAGGATACCTGAATGAACATGAACGGTTTCACAAAGGCCTGGCATTGGCTGGCCGCTCTGGGCCTTTGGGCGTTGGCTGGACTGGCGCTTGCCAGCGACCACGCGAACCACGGCGGTCACGACCATCACGGCCACCATAATCACCATACCCCTCTGGGAATGGCCAGTGACATCCCGGAGGGCTCGCTGCATCAGTTCGATGCCACGTGGCAGACCCACCGGGGCGAGACACTGCGCCTGAGTGATCTGGCGGGACAGTCGGTGATTGTGACCATGATGTACGCCAGTTGCACGACGGCCTGTCCGGTGCTGGTGGAAGATGTGCGTCGCATCCATCAGGGGTTGTCCGCCGAGCAGCGCGACAACGTGACCTTGCTGTTGGTGAGTTTCGATACGGAAAATGACACCGTCGAGGTGCTCAATGAGTACGCCCACAATTTCCGGGCCACGGAGGCGCCCTGGCACTTTGCCACCGGCTCGGCGGCGGATGTGCGCACCCTGGCGGCGCTGCTGGGTATCCGCTACCGGAAAAATCCCAGTGGCGGTTACGACCACAGCAACGTGATTGCACTGCTCAACGCCGACGGGGAGGTCATCCACCGCCGGGAGGGGCTGAACCAACCGGTCACTGAGGCCGTAAACAGTCTGCATTGAGCGTCGGGGCGCGTTCAGTCGTGCCCCGGCCTGGTGTACACTGGGCCTCACAATGATAAACGGCGCCGGAGAGGCCTTCGGAGCCGTTTATCATTGTGGGACCCAACAAACACAGCGGCACTACGGTTATGCATCGAACCCTCTTCAGGAACCGACTGGTTTTTACCACCGAATGGCACGGCATCCTCCGACGCTTACGGGTCGGCCTGATGGTGCTTGGCGCGGTAATCTCAACGCCGGTGCTGGCCCAGGTCCAACCCCAACCCCAGACCCAACCCGGCCCGTCCCAGCCCGAAGAGCGGCTATCCCGCGAACAAGTGGTGGCGCTGACGCAGCGCTATTGCGGTGGCTGCCATCAGGTGCCCTCGCCCTCGCTGCTGCCCCGGCACAGTTGGCCGCGGGTGATCGACTCCATGGTGGAGCTGGCCAAAAACCGCACCGGTCAGGACGTGATCCCGGCGGACGCCGTGCCCCATATCAAGGCGCTCTATTACGGGTCCAGCCCCGAGCAGTTGGCCAGCCTCCCCTATATTGATGACCCCCATCCGGCCATGAGCTGGTCCTCCGAGCGAGTGGGTGATGGGGTTGGCATTCCGCAAATTCTCAATATCCAGCGGGTGGCATTGGACAATGATGCCAAGTTCAACTTTCTGGTCAGCGACGGCGAGCGCGGCGAGTTGCGCCTGCTGCAAACCGATGGAGGTGAAAACCCACAGTGGCGCGAATCCACCATTGCCGAGATTGAGCTGCCGATAACGGCCCGAGCCGTCGACTTTAACGGCGATGGCCGGCAGGACATTCTGGTGGCCGATCTCGGTGAATTTGCCCCCAGTGGGGTATTGGCGGGCAAAATTTTTCTGTTGCAGCAGACGCCGAAGAGCGGCTACGAAAAACAGCTATTGATTCATCAGCTCGGGCGTGTGACCGATGTGCAGGCGCTGGACCTGGACGACGATGGCGATCTGGATATCGCCGTGTCGGTGTTTGGTGGTGCCGGCATAGGCGAGGTGTTCTGGCTGGAGAATCAGGGCGGTGGCGATTACCAGAAAAGACCTCTGTTGGGGTTGAGTGGTGCGCTCAATATCACGCCTGCGGATCTCAACGGCGATGGCAAAATGGACCTGATCACACTCCTAGCTCAGGAATATGAAACCATGGTCGCCTTTGTCAACCAGGGCGACGGCAGGTTTGAACGGGTGGATCTGGTCAGTGCCGGGCATCCGTTGTTTGGTGCCACCAGCATGAATGTTGAGGATCTGAACCGTGACGGGAAGCCCGACATCATCTTCACCAATGGTGATGCTTTCGATACCCAAACCGACCCCAAGCCTTACCACGGTGTTCAGTGGCTCGAAAACAAAGGCGATATGCAGTTTGCCGCCCACGACATCGGCCGTTTCTATGGCGCTGCGAATGCGGCGGTGGCGGACATGGATGGCGACGGCGATCCGGATATTGTGGTCAGTAGCTGGACCAATTACTGGGACGATGAAAAACGTCAGTCCCTGATCTGGTATGAAAATACTGGCGACCTGACATTCCAGCCTCGGCCCATCAGCGATGAATACCGCGGTGTGGTGCCTCTGGAGTTGGTGGATATCACCGGCAATGGTCGCCTGGATATCATTACCGGTGCGTTCCGTATGGATATCCTCAAGGATTTCTTGCGGGTGGAAGACGGTATTCCCTCCATGGACACCGACAAAATGAAAGCGGATCAGCGTGCACCCAGCGATCGATTGTTACTAATTCGTAACCGTGCCTCTGAAAATTGAACACAAAAAAACGGCGCCCTGTGAGGGGCGCCGTTTTTGATTCAGGGGTAACCCCTGAAAGAACACAATCCGTCGGCCTTCGGTTGTCGGCGACGGGCTGTGTCAGCAGACGATTTAGATCGCCTGAATGTTCTCGGCTTGCGGGCCTTTCTGACCTTGGGTCACGTTAAAGCTGACCGCTTGGCCTTCGGCCAGGGTTTTGAAGCCTGAACCAACGATGGCGCTGAAGTGTGCAAAAACGTCCGGACCGGATTCCTGCTCCAGAAAACCAAAACCCTTCGCTTCGTTGAACCACTTAACTGTTCCAGTAACTACTGACATAATCGTACCTATAAATCATTTGATGGTGGCCCTGATGGACCGGTGGTGCTAAAAAGGTTCTATTACTTAAAAAGACAGGACGATGACGTGCGACAGAGTTGCTAGCTACGGGCAGGGATCGAACAGGTTTTTACAATATAAATCAGAACTTCCTAACCCGAGCCATCCTACAGGCTTTAGGGTGACTGTCAACGTATTTATCATTGCGTTTGTCATTTGAGTGGCTCATGTTAGGCTTTTTCGCTACAGATCAAGCACTTGGCTCCCCCAGAAATTTTGAAGCAGAGCGTCTTATGAACAGACCCGGCTGGGTTTTTTACGGATCGGTGGCACTGTTGAGTGCATTTGTTGTACTCGGTATTTTCTGGCCAGAGCAGTTGGCAGGTGGTTCAGAGCAGGCGCTGGCCTTCACTACCAGCCACTTCGGCTGGCTGTACCTGTTTGTCACCACCGGTTTTCTGGTGTACTGCATTGCTCTGGGGGCCGGCCGTAGTGGCAACATCCGGTTGGGGTCCGACGGTGAAGCGCCGGAATTTTCCTACCCTACCTGGTTGGGGATGATTTTTTCGGCCGGGATGGGGGTTGGCCTGGTGTTCTGGGGTGTCGCCGAACCCATGACCCACTACGTCAATCCGCCTCTGGGCATGGCCGAGGGGCGCAGCGCCGAGTCCGCCGAGTTGGCCATGCAGTACTCGCTGTTTCACTGGGGGTTTCATCAGTGGGCCAACTTTGCCGTCGTGGGGCTTGCGATTGCCTACGTCCGCTTCCGTCAGCAGCGGCCGGGCCTGATCAGCGAAACCTTTCGCGCCAGTCTGGGCGACCGGGTTGATGGCGGCTGGGGGCACGCCATCAATGTGTTGGCGGTGGTATCCACCGTGTTTGGTGTGGCGACCACCCTCGGTTTGGGGGTGATTCAGATCAACAGTGGCATGGGCTCGGTGTTTGGTATGGCATTCGGCACTACGCCCCAGCTTGCCATATTGGCCGGGGTGGCCATTGTGTTTTTACTTTGCTCACTGGCGCCTCTGGAAAGTGGCGTGCGCTATGTCAGTGACGCCAACATGCTGCTGGCCGCCGCCGTTCTGGTGTTTGTTTTCTTTGCCGGGCCCACTGATTTCATCACCGCCGCCATGACCAATGCCATTGGTGATTACTTTTCCAACATGATCGGTATGAGTCTGGTGATGTCGCCCTACACGGGGGAGGACTGGGTGGCCCGCTGGACGATTTTTTACTGGGCCTGGGGCCTGTCCTGGGCGCCCTTCGTGGGAAGCTTCATCGCCCGTATTTCCAGAGGTCGGACGATTCGGGAGTTCGTGGTTGGCGTCATTGGTATGCCGGTGCTACTGAGCACCCTCTGGTTTGCCACCTTTGGCGGCTCATCGCTGTACTTCGAACTGTTTGAAGGTGCAGCGCTGGGCGACGCGGTGACCCGGGAGATGAGTTCGGCGCTGTTTCAAATGCTTGAATTTCTCCCCGCGGTGGGTTGGATCAGTGCCTTGGTGTTGGTCCTGATTGTGCTGTTTGTCATCACCTCGGCCAACTCGGCCACCTTCGTGCTGGGCATGTTCACCAGCCGGGGTGTGCTCTCGCCAAGCCGGCCCATGCGACTGACCTGGGGCGTCATTCAGGTATTGGTGGCCGGCGTACTGCTGCTGAGCGGTGGCCTGACCGCACTGCAGACCATCTCGATTGTGGCGGCTTTCCCGTTTATGGTGCTGATGGTGTTTATGGCCGCGTCACTGCTCAAGTCCCTGCGCAATGAACAGCGACAGATGGAGTTGCACGAAGCATTGATGCGAGAGCGCATTCAGCGATTGCTGGATGACACGGATCGCCGGGCTCAGGAATTCCGTTCGGGCGACACCCAAGACCCGGTGAAAGAAGACTGACGACCGCGGTACTCCATTCTGGGTAGTGTGTCGGACCGGCGGTTATGGTTAGCTGTTGGCCAGGAGGGCCCGATGCAACCCACACGCTTTCATTCGAAATACGTCACAACCAAAACGACATGGTCGGTGCGCTCTAGGCGTCAAGTGACGGTCTGTACTTTGCTGTTGGCTTTGCTAGCGCCGCTGCACGCGTTGGCCGAAGGCCAGGTGGAGCCAAAGTCTGTCGAAGAAATTGTCGCGTTAACCGAGCGCTATTGCGGTAGCTGCCATGCACTGCCTTCGCCGGATTTGTTACCCAAGCGGAGCTGGCCGGCCGTGATTGACACCATGGTCGATTTGGGGCGTCGGCGCGCCGGTCAGGAGGTGATTCCCGCTGACGTTGTGCCACACATTAAAGCCCTTTACTACGGCTCAAGCCCCGAACAGTTGCCACGCCTTCCTTATACGGAATCCTCAGACTCGTCGGCCTGGTCGGCAAAGGTGGTGGGAGAGCGATCGCGGCTGCCGCAAATACTGAACCTACAGCCGGTATCACCAGAGCGCTTTGGCAGTGACGCGGCAGCGGCTTTTCTGGTCAGCGACGGCGAGGCAGGCGAAGTTCGCTTGTTGGAGGTTCCATCAAATCACCCGGCGTCGGACCCATGGCGAGAAACGACGCTCGGCCAGTTCACCCTTCCCATTCAGACTCGGGCGCTGGATTACACGGGCAATGGTCAGCAGGATATTGTGGTCGCCGATCTTGGTGAGTTACCCCCGAGCGGTGCCCTGGCGGGCAAGCTGTTTCTGCTGGCGCAAGATGACAAGGGGCGGTTTGAGCGCCGGCTGCTCTATGACGGTTTAGGCCGGATCTCGGATGTGCAGGTGCTGGATATCAATGAAGACGGACTCCTGGATCTGGTTGTGGCGGTGTTTGGCGGCAATGATATCGGCGGTGTGCTCTGGCTCGACAACCGGGGGGACGGGCGTTTCGTCCGGCAGGACTTGCTGAACCTCAGTGGCGCCCTCAATATCGTTCAGGCCGACTTGAACAACGATGGCCTTCAGGATCTCGTCACTCTGGTGGCCCAGGAACATGAAGTCGTGATCGCTTTTATCAACGAAGGTGCGGGGCAGTACCGCACCATGGAGCTCGCAAGAGCCCCACATCCGATGTACGGCTTTACGCAATTGCAAGTGGCCGACCTCAATAGCGATGGTCGGCCCGATTTATTGATGACCAATGGCGACGCCTTTGATACCCAGAACGAGCCCAAGCCGTACCATGGCGTTCAGTGGCTCGAAAATCGCGGTGATTTGCAGTTTCAGTACCGTAACATTGCCAGGTACTACGGTGCGGCCAAAGCGACGGTTGCCGATATGAATAACGATGGTCATCAGGATGTACTGGTCAGTAGCTGGGTGAACCACTGGGACGATCCTCGGCGACAATCCATGGTATGGTTTGAGAATAACGGTGATGAGACGTTCCGTTCACGGCCGCTGGCCGGTAACCGTCACGGGTTGGTCCCGATGGTTGTCACCGATCTGAACCGAAATGGTCGCCCTGATGTGCTCGCCGGCGCCTTCCGCATGGACCTGTTGCGTCGAGTGATGACCGGAGCCTCGCAGAATAGGCACGGCGATGTTGACGCCAGCGCCGATCAGCCACGCCTGTATTGGTTCGAAGCGCCATTCCGTAATGAACCCGAAAAGCCGGAACATTGACCGAAAAATCACGCGATCAGAGAGGTAGACGCCATGCTTCAAGTATCCATCTACCGCTATCATCCCGAGTACGATGAAGCGCCGCACATGCAAACGTATTCGATTGATGATCCATTCCGGTCGCGTATGGTGCTCGATGTGCTTGAACACCTGAAGGCCGAGGATCAGACGCTGGCTTACCGGCGCTCCTGTCGGGAGGGCGTGTGCGGCTCTGACGGTATGAGCATCAATGGCGTTAACCGTTTGGCGTGCATTACGCCGGTGGAGGAGGTGCTCGACCGGCGCGATACGCTGGTGTTACGCCCGTTACCGGGCATGCCGGTCATTCGCGATCTTGTGGTGGACCAAACCCAATTCTTTAATCAGTACAAACGCATCCATCCGTATCTGATCAACGACGACCCGCCTCCGGCCATAGAGCGGTTACAGAGCCCAGAAGATCGCGCCAAACTTGATGGACTGTATGAATGCATTCTGTGCGGCTGTTGCTCTTCGGGTTGCCCCTCCTATTGGTGGAATCCCGAGAAGTACGTTGGCCCTGCCGGACTGCTGCAGGCTTATCGATTCCTGTCCGATTCCCGTGATAAAGGGTTGAAACAGCGACTGGAAGAACTGGAGGATCCGTTCAGCGTGTTTCGCTGTCACAGCATCGGAAACTGCACCCATGTCTGCCCCAAGGGCCTGAACCCCATGAAAGCCATCAGCGATATCAAGCGGCTGTTGCTGAAAAACGGCGTGTAACCCGGGAGCATTCATGGAGCAACCGATCATCGGCTACCACAAAGATGAAGAAGACCACTGGGTGGCGCGCCTGGCCTGCGGCCACAATCAGCATGTTCGTCACAACCCACCTTGGGTGGAGCGCCCCTGGGTTACCACTGAAATGGGGCGGGCTTCCATGCTTGGCACTCGGTTAAATTGCGTCAAGTGCGATCGCCGCGAACCGGCGGATCATTCTCAGTGTGCGTTAGAAAATTAGGATGCCAATCCCAAACGGAACCACCGATCAATGGTCGTGATGTGATGTGTCTCCGGCAGACTCGATAGCATCAACCCAATCCGCTGGAACGGCCGGGGCTTCCAGTCCCGGGAAGCGGTCGGTGGTGTAGGTGCTGTGGCAGGCGACACAGGCTTCTGTCATTTTCGTGAACGTATCCAGTTGCCGAGGCGTGTCCTCTGAGTGACCCGATTCAGCCAGGGATGCGGCCAGCTCATGCAGATGAGCGTCCATCTGAAGAAACGCCGAAGGCACAGCGGCCTTCAGGTCCTGACGGTCTTCCTGTGTCAGGGACTGTTTCAGAATGAAGCTGTCGTGAATGGCCTGGCCTTTCTCGGCCACCCTCTCGTGCTCTCCCTTAACAATGGCACTGAAAATGTCTTGCATGGCCTGGTCTATCTGGCGCATTTCCTTGATCAACAAACCGCGCAGCTTAGGGGGCAACTCTGGCCCGACGGGTTCGGCCGCTAGTGTTGCAGTCACGGGTGTCAACATGAGTGTCGCGGCAAGCGCGGAGACGTGAAGTCCTGAGCGATTAAAGATCATGGGGGTCTCCTTAGGATTCTGAGCGAACGATAATGGCCGTTTTGTCGTTATGGTCCGTTTTTATAGGGTAGCACCGTTCTAGAGCTGGTCGTGGGGGGCGATACCGGAAAGCGGTTGCACAAGGTCTCCGAGGGTGGTAAAACTATAAGTAGTATATTGTATGAATCTTTAGGGTGAGCCAATCCTTATGACGTGAAAAACCGTCTATACCTCGGGAGGTATGTCATGCAACCGATCAAGCTTCTCAGTCTGGCGCACCTGGGGATGGTGCTGAGCATCGCCCTCTCGTTGGGGGCGGTGGCCATGGGTTATTGGTTTTATCATGGCCTGACGTTGGCGTGGCAGGTGGCCGCACATGTCAGCCTGATTCCCTTCGTGACCCTGCTCAAAATCAGTTACATCACGCGCTTAGTCGCGCTCAAACAGCTTGGTCGGCCGGTAGATTGACCCTCGTCAGCCCTTCGAGAGGGCGTGACGGGGCAATTTCGCGGGATGGATCAACCGCGAGCGATCAATGGCTGGTGAAAATCCTCGGGGCCGCTGTAGGGGCGGATAACGCCGCTGCGGTAGAGAAAATCCCCAAAGCCTTCATCGGCATCGCGCTCCCGGGCAAAACGCTCGAACAGCGGTTTCAGATCGGCGAGTATCTGTGCCTCGTCGATATTCTCCCGGTAGAGTCGATTTAACCGATTGCCGCCGGTATCGGCGCCCAGGTACAGGTTGTATTTTCCCGGGGCCTTTCCGGTGAGTGCAATCTCCCCCAGGTAGGGGCGGGCGCAGCCGTTGGGGCAGCCGGATACGCGCAATTGAATCACCTCGCCACCGATGCCCGCCTCACTCATCAGCTGGTGAATTTTCTGACTTAGCTCCGGCAGGTAACGTTCGGATTCCGCCATGGCCAATCCACAGGTGGGGAAAGCCACGCAGGAAATGGCGTTGCGTGCCAGGGGTGAGCTTTTACCTCCATCATCCAGACCGTAGTGGTCCACCAGCTTCTGGATGGCTGATTTCTCCTGTTCACTGACGCCGGCGATGATCAGGTTCTGGTTGCAGGTGATGCGAAATTCGCCTGAATGAATTTTAGCGATGCTGCGCAACGCGGTACGCAATTTCAGTTGCTCGAAATCGCGAATGCGACCGCTGGGGATGAACAGCGTCAGGTGGTGCCGACCCCGATCATCCTCGGTCCAGCCGAATTGATCACCGCTGTCCTTGAGGGTGTAGTCTCGCAGTGGTTCCAGCGGCGTTCCGTGCACCTCGGCAAACCGTTCCTTGAACCAGTCCAGCCCGTAATCATCGAGCGTGTATTTGAATCGGGCGTGAGCCCGGTCGG
>NZ_NZQP01000062.1:0-69610 GCF_002695945.1 Marinimicrobium sp.
CACCTGCGTCTCCTATGGTGGATGTCAGGTACGGGATTGTGTCACTCAACCGGCCAAGATAGTTGTCGCGGACCGGCCACCGTAATTGTCGCCGAACACCACTTCAAGGACGTCAATGATACCTGGGGCCACACCTGTGGTGATCGAGTGTTGACCAAAGTCGCCGACGTTTGCCGACACTCATTGCGCCCCACCGACATCATTGGCCGCTTCGGAGGCGAGGAATTTGTGGTGGCGCTGCCGAACACTGATTCAATCAATGCGCAAGCCGTGGCAGAGCGGTTGAAGGAGAATGTCGCCGCACTGATACTCGAGGGGGAGATGAGCGATCTTCGCCTGAGCGTCACCATTGGTATAGCGGTCGCCAACGCCGACGATGATCTGGATGCGCTGATTACCCGGGCGGATAACATGCTCTATGTGGGTAAGCGCGATGGTAGGAATCAGGTCGTGATGTTAAATTAAGGTGGCTTATTGAGAGACTTCGAGGTTTTGAAATGTACTTCAAACGCTCCGGAGCTTACATTGATTGCCTGCATATATCGGCCATTATCAAGGAGAAAGTCGTTGAGGATTTTAGTCGTTTTTTTGGTATCGGTTTTGGCCACTGGCTGTTCTACCTCCACCAGCAGAATGCACGAAGAGCGAGCAGCGGCGGAACAAAGCCGGGCCTATCGGATTGGCCAACAGGCAGGCACGCCTGACAACATCCAGGCTATGCGCTCGGCTCAGAAGAGCGCCCAATCCCACCGGGATCAGGCACAGGAGACGGACGGCTGGTCGATGTTTGAGTTTCTGTTCGAGATGATTGAATTTATTGGCGACAGAACGTGACCCCTGGAGCTATCGCCCCCAGCATGGCGCCCCTCCAGTCACCCACCCGCTTGAAAACCACTCTCCGCCCGCCTATACCTTCTAGTTACCACCCGTTCCTTCCGGCCCCACCACGGGCAAGTTGTTCCTAATTCCTGAAATCAGGAGCCAACCATGAAATTTGTTCACGATCCCGAGGGCACACGCCTGCCCATCAAGCTGGACAGCACCAGTAATGGAGAGTATGTGCCTATCCCGCTGGACAAGACGAGCAAGCTGGCCAACCGCATGGCGCACGAGGCCACCTCTGCCAACGCACACCGGCTGGGTGTCAGCCGACGGGAGCTGCTGGTGTCCGCCTGCGGCGCGGCGACCACCCTGTTGGCGTTCAATGCGGCTCAGGCGGCGGCCGGGCGTGGGGCTGGTTTTTATTCCCTGGCGTCTGAAGCCGGGCTTGATAAGTATGCCGCCGCCGAGGCGCTGGAAGGGGATGAATTCATCTTCGATGTGCAGGGTCATTTCGTGAATCCCACTGGGGCCTGGCTGGACAAGATACCGGAGGATGCTCGACCCCTGTCCGGCATGGAACAGGCCGGCTGCGCCCTGGCCACCGGCAAGGAGGACCGCTCTTATCTGCAGTGCCTGGGCCCGGATGCGTTTATCCAGGATGTGTTCATGGATTCCGACACCGACCTGATGGTGCTTTCCTTCGTGCCCTCGAAGCGGGACGAGGAGCCACTCACCATTGAGGAAGCGTCCGCCGCGCGATCGATTGTCAATCAGATGAAAGACAACCGTCACCGCCTGTTTCTGCACGGGCGGGTCAATCCGAATCAGGACGGCGACCTGGAGGACATGGACCGACTGAAGGAGGAATTCGGCGTGGTCGCCTGGAAGACCTATACCCAGTGGGGACCGGACGGCAAGGGCTACTGGCTGGATGATGACGACACCGGTATTCCCTTTCTGGAGAAAGCGCGCAAGCTGGGCGTGAAGATCATCGTCATTCACAAGGGCATTCCTTTCGGACCCCAGTCCTATGAGCACTCCCTCTGCGACGACATTGGCCGGGTCGCCAAGCGCTATCCCGATCTGAAGTTTCTGGTCTATCACTCAGGGTTTGTGCCCGGGCAGGCCGAGGGGCCCTATGATCCTAGCCGGAACGAAGGCGTCGACTCCCTGATCAAGACGGTGGTCGAGAACGACCTTGGCCGACACTCCAATGTTTACGCGGAACTGGGGTCAACTTGGCGGTTTCTGATGCGCGACCCCGACTCCGCCGCGCATACTCTGGGCAAGTTGATCAAATACCTGGGGGAGGACAATGTGCTCTGGGGCACCGACTCTATCTGGTACGGCTCGCCCCAGGACCAGATTCAGGCGTTCCGGACTTTCCAGATTGCCGAAGCAGTACGGGAAAAACACGGCTACCAGGGGCTGACACCAGAGATCAAGCGCAAGATCTTTGGCCTCAATGCCCTCGTGCCCTACGAGATTGACGAGTCACTGATCCGCCAGCTGGTCGGCAAAGACAACATCTCTCTGGCCCGAGCCCACTACCGCGAGCACCCGGATCCCCACTACCGCACCAATGGTCCCAAGACGCGTCGCGAATTTCTGAACCTGATGCGGTGGAGTGGTGGCCGGGCTACCTGATGGGCTTGCGTGGCTTCGCCTGGGATGTCATCATTAATTTATATGATAAATTGGCAGATCTACCTTAGGTCTGGCCAGAAATGATGCCCCCAACAAAAAGGTCAACACCATGACAAAGAACGTCCGGATTCTCGCTTTCGCCATTTTCTCCACGCTGGCCGCGGTGAGCACAGCTCATGCCACCGAGGACCCAGTGCGGCATATTGTTGCCTTCAAATATAAAGAAGGGGCAGCCGAGAGTGATATCAATCAGGTAACCAATGCCTTCCGCGCTTTACAGAACGAAATTCCCGGAATCGCCTCCTATGAAGACGGCGTCAATAACAGTCCGGAAGGCTTGAACAAAGGGTTCACCCACGTTTATGTTGTCACCTTCGACGACGCAGAAGCCAGAGACGAGTACCTGCCGCACCCAGAGCACAAAAAGTTTGTGGCGCTGATGGAGGAGCTCGACATCCTGGAGGATGTATTTGTGATCGATTATTCAATCAAAGAGTGAATAATTATTACCTTTGCCAAAGAACATCTTCAAGCGCCAGCGTAGCGTTATTCAAGCCGCGAACCTGAAGGGAGGTAGCTATCTCTTCAGTTCGCGCTGAATTTCCTCTAGCTGATCCGCAATTCTCGCCTGCTCACGAGCGCTTTTGCGTAAAGCTCGCACTGCCATTACTACGGCAACAGCAAGCCCTACAATTGAACCCAACTTAATCAACAGAGCGACGATGGCGAGCGCACCAGGTGTACCAATCATTATTTGCGTCCTTTTTGTAATACAATTAAGATGAGCGTAATCAATATAATCAGACATTACAACCACTGATCAACCAGAATGGATATCGCATGAACACACTCCTACATCGCAATCGGCTGATTGTACTCGTCGTACTGTTTTTCCTTAACGCTTGCACCACCGGCAGCAACCAGTCTACCCATGCGCTACCGGACGCCGAGGTCGTACGGGAACAACTGACCCGCGCCAATGATTACTGGCAGTCAGAGCATCCGGAACCCGGCTGGGCTTTCTGGGAACACGCGGCTTACCACACCGGCAACATGGAAGCCTATTTCGTAACGGGCGACCAGGACTACCTTGATTATTCCCTGCGCTGGGGCGAGCGAAACGAGTGGATGGGCGCGAAATCAAACCAGCCTTCAGAGTGGAAATACAGCTACGGGGAAACCGACGAGTTTGTACTATTTGGTGATTGGCAGATCTGCTTTCAGACCTATATCGACCTTTATGAAATCACCGGAGATCGCGAAAAAATTGCGCGGGCGCTGGAGGTGATGGAATACCAGATGGCCACCGATGCGGATGACTACTGGTGGTGGGCCGATGGCCTGTACATGGTGATGCCGGTCATGACCAAGCTCTATCAGGTCACTGGCGACGACCTGTACCTTGAAAAGCTGCACGAATACTACACCTACGCCAAAAGCATCATGTACGACGAAGAAACCGGCCTGTTCTTTCGCGATGCCAAGTACGTTTACCCTGAGCATAAGAGCCTGAATGGTCACAAGGATTTCTGGGCCCGGGGCGATGGCTGGATCTTTGCCGGTCTGGCCAAGGTGCTGGCGGACCTGCCCGAGGACCATAGGCATCGGGATGAATACCTGGCGGATTATCAGAAAATGGCCGCCACCCTGGCCGATGCGCAGCAGCCCGGTGGCTACTGGACGCGCAGCCTGCTCGACCCGGAGCACGCTCCCGGGTATGAAACCAGCGGCACGGCCTTTTTTACCTACGGCTACCTGTGGGGCATAAACAATGGCCTACTCGATCGAAATACTTACTTGCCTGTCGCCCTGAACGCGTGGCAGTACCTGAGCGAAACAGCGCTGCAGGGGAGTGGCAAGATCGGCTATATTCAGCCCATTGGTGAGCGAGCCATACCCGGCCAGGTTGTCGACGCCGAATCCACTGCCAATTTTGGCGTGGGCGCCTTTCTGTTGGCCGCCTCTGAGATGTATCTATTACTAGAAAGGTGAGCGCTCCAAGTGGGCGAATCAGTCCTGACTCGTTTACCGGAGGTGGCCTCTGGCCAGCTGACGTGAAATATCGTCGTCCAGCGGCTCCGGTATGGACAGCACAGTCTCCGAATGGGCGCTGGCTTGGCCTCGGTTGATCGTCAGCGTCACGGTATACTCACCGGGCTCACTGTAGGTGTGATAGATATAGGGTTCGGTGCCATCGCTGTTATACACAGCGCCATCGCCCATATCCCAGCGGTAGCCTTGGGCGGTATGATCTTCGGGCGGCAAACACGACACCAGCCCGCTGACGGCCGGATTGATCAGGCAATCAAATTGATCGCCCGACACGCTTCCGTCACTTTGGGGCGATCCGGCGTAGACCAGGGCGGGGACGGCCAACAGGCAAAGGCACAGACGGACTATTATTGGCATGGTGCATTCCTCCTGAGGAACGTGACGGGCAAGCCAAAACGCACGGCAGCTTCGTCAATGCTAGTTAAAAACACGATGCAATATCGTGATGAGCTCCACAGAAACTGTGCGGAACCTTCACCTTATGCGCTCTACCAATAAATTGTGCACAATGCGGGTGAAAAATCGGTGAGTTTTATCCAGCAACGAACAGACCGAGAGGAAATGCTTTGTGATATCCATCAGGCTTTTCAAGATCGCCGGGATGACCTTGCTTGCGCTGGGCCTTGCAGACTGCACCTTCACCGAGCGCGGCGTGTATGACGGTATTCGCCAGGGGCAGATCAACGAGTGCAATCAGATGCCGAGTGGGCAACGAGAGCGCTGCCTGTCCGAGATTACCGGAGAGTATGAGGAGTACCGCCGTCAGCGGGAGATGATCGAGGACGAGCAATAGACCGATAACTTATAGTACAATAGACCAGATTCGACCAAAAACTCATAAAATGACTCGACCATGCTGACGTTTTACCGGCGATCCATGGCAGCCTTTCTGGTGCTGCTGGCGGCCACTGCGACAATCATCTATAGCGGCTATGCCAAGTCGCAACTGAATACCTCACTCTTCCCAGCCGATGACGACGGGTACCTGTGGGCACCGGCGATAGAACCCCGCAACCCCACTGGAGACACCTGGCTATCGATCAAGAGTAAGGCTGGCACACTTGACTACGAGTTTATGCTGGATCCTGAGGAGTCATTTCCGTACACCCATTTCTCCCTGTACTTCATCAAGCCGGAGCAGGCCCATCACATGGTGGATCTGACCGGTTATCACAGCATCTCGTTCCGCGTGCTGTGCGCGCCGCGCAACGTCCTGCTGTTTGCGTTGTTCAGCTATGACGACCAGGTCACCGATCCGCTTCACCAAGATACCCGACGAGTCTCGTCCACCGCATTTTCCTGCGATAACCGCTGGGAAACCGTAACCCTGGAACTGAAAGAGCTGATCACGCCTGACTGGTGGCTGGATCGCTATGGTCTTGAGCTTAGCGAGCGAGGTTACCGCCAGGACAAAACCATGGGTCTGGCATTCATCAACTCCCTACAAAGTCCTGTCGATGTTCTGTCTCAGGTCCGCATCGACGAGCTGAACCTGATTGGCAGCCGGCCCGGTTATCTATACGCCAGTGTGGGCGTCAGCCTGGCCCTGTGGGCGCTCTTCCTCGCATGGGTAACCCGCGCGTACATCTCGGTAAAAACCGCCGTCTTGAAAGAAAAAATAAAGCGGGATCAACCTCTGATTGCCTACAAGAAGCTCTCCATCGAACCTCAGAAAGACAAAGACAAAAGTGCCCTTCTGCGGCATATCGCCACGGAGTACGCCAACTCCGAGCTGACACTGGACTCCACCGCCGTAACACTTGGCATCAACCGCACCAAGGTCAACGAAATTCTGAAAGAAGAGTTGGGCCTGACCTTTACCGCTTACCTGAAGCGGCTTCGATTGACCGAGGCTGCACGCCTGTTGTCAGAGAACTCTGGCGCCAACATTTCCCAAGTGGCGTACTGCGTGGGTTATAACAACGTCTCCTATTTCAACAAGTTGTTCAAAGAAGAGTACGGCTGCCCACCCAAAACCTTTCAGAGCCTGTGTCGCCCCAAAAATCCCGAGGAGAGGCCAGATTAGCATCACCTATCTTCATGGCAACTGCTTTCTTCCTGGCCGCTTCAGAGACGCACCCACTAAAGATTAAACCTTAACTGCCGCCTTGTAACCGCCAGATTTGAAAAGACGATGGAGCATCGCCTACCAGAACGCCGCAGTGCATCCAGTATACGGAGTCGCCACGTCTTGTCGGAAAATTATGAATCGCCTGACAGGCATAGTCGGTGCCACCGACGAGATAACAAAGCTCACCTGTCGTCGAGTTCTGACAGCGCCACACCGAATCCGGATCTTGAGTGCTCGAGGTAAGCAGGCGACCATCGCTCGCACTGTAGCGGTAAGCCCAACCCGAGCTCATTCGGACCGGCGCGTAATTGGGAATCATGATTCGACGACTAGCGTCCACATCAACGTCATACGCACCTGCGAGGTAACGGACAAAGTTGGTCTGCTCGTCGGGGTTGTCCGTAGCACTATAGACTATGGCTTGCCGGTCATTGGCGATCGACCAATCAAAACTTCCCGTTTCATCCGTCCCTGCCCTCGGGATACGATAGTCAGCCGTGCCATCTTCACGGTAAGTCAGCAAGCTGTAGTCGCCCCGGTTATGCACACCCTGGCGATTAAACTCGTAGAATCTTTCAGAGATCAACTTGGGATAAAACCCGTTCACTTCTGTTCGCACAAAGTATTGAGTCTCGGTAGCATATCGCCCCTCACCTCGGTACGTAAGACAACTTCCTTTGGCACGGTGCACCGTTCCCGACAATATCTTGCATGTATCTGTAAAGGAGTCTGTGCTGATTTCAAGTACATTACCATTCAGAGACCAGGTAATTTCCTCGGCGTGGCGCTGGTTGCAGATCGCAGATGCTCGGGCGTAATTTGCCACCCATGAGTCGGCATCACCACTCCCCTCAGCACAATCGGAAAACTCTTCCATCAAACCAGAACCATCCGCATCGAAGCGAACTCGAGCTGCCCACTCTCCGAATGAGTTGGTGTGTATATCCCAAGACCATTGATCCGCTCCAGAGTACTCTATAAAAGTCTCCGGTACCGCCAACAATTCCAGACTGATATCGAAATGAGCTAGTGCGTCTTCTCTGGAAACCAGGGTAAGGCTGGTACCAGTCTCTCCTTCAAACTCATTCAATGCGGACTGCAGCTGTGCATCAAAATTGACGTCATCCAGCTCCACTGCGCTCAGAAATTGCTCCAGACCGAAGTCTCCCAGCATTTGAGCCTCCAGTAAACGGATGCCATTACTTGGGTCACTGTCAGAGTCCAGGGTCTGAAGCAGGCGAAGCAGGTTTACTGTGGTGACATCTGACGGTGCTTCATCCCTACTGACGCCCCGCAATTCAGCCGGGGTAACAACACTGTCAGCCTCATTCAAAGTTACTGTTCCCAACGACATTCCCGCATATGAGAATGCTACCGGCTCATGGGGAATAAACCGGAATCGACCGCTGCTGTCCGTAAAACCAAAAACTTCTCCTGCTTCATACCTCAGCCCTTCAACGGCGGCGTCTATCAAATACCCAAACTCAGTATTGATATCGACCGGATCCTCGGGTTCGTCTTCACCGCCGTTATTCCCGCCGAGATCATTACCACCTCCTCCACTGCTTCCGCCACAAGAGACCAGAAAAAACATCAGGGATGACAATAGTATGAGCAGCAAAGCGTTGAACGAGGAGCGCATGACATTTTCCTTTGGCCAATTCCAGGAGATCAACAGTGATTTTAGATTCTGGCACCTCAATCTTTTATTGTCCAATATTTCCACAGTCAAACGCCCAGACAAGAGTCGATCACTTGCCGTTACGCGCGAGAGATTTAATTATTCATATAAAAAATGCCACCAATCATAACGTAATGGCATTAGCCCCTCGATGGCAACGCCGGGTTTCTTTACACGCGGAACAGGCCGGCTAATAACCCGACCATCACTCGAGGGAACCCAACGCTCATGTGGATCGGCACCTCATCACGGTTTTGAACTGGCTAGCAGTTTTCGTACTCGCTTAATAAGATTCCACAAAATGAGTATTTCGGCGCATTTTCGAGACGGAACCTGAGTCGACTCACCCGTTCCGCGCACGCTCGATGGCTGCCTGCCAGCCTTTGAGCATTGCATCACGCTCCTGATCGCCCAGTTGGGGTTCGCAGCGTCGGTCCAGGGTCCAGTGCTGAGCCAGATCGTTCAGATCCCCGAACAGGCCGAGCTGTAACCCGGCCAGACGAGCGGCCCCGAGCGCCGTGGTTTCGATGATGTCCGGACGCTCCACCGGAACGTGCACAATGTCGGCCAGAGCCTGTAGCAGCCAATTATTGGCTACCATGCCGCCGTCCACCCGCAGGGTTTCGGGCCGCTCACCGGCATCGTCTTCCATGGCTTTGAACAGATCCCGGGTCTGATAACACACCGCTTCCAGTGCCGCGCGTGCCAGCTCGGCGCGGCCACTGTCGCGGGTCAGGCCGCAGATCAACGCGCGGGCGTCCGGCTCCCAGTGCGGCGCCCCCAGCCCGGTGAAAGCCGGCACCAGATACACACCCCGGTTGGAACTCAGGCTCTCCGCCAGGGCTTCAGTTTCCTCGGCGCTTTGGATAATGCCCAATTTATCTCTCAGCCACTGCACCGCCGCACCGGCAACAAAAATCGCGCCTTCCAGCGCGTATACGGGCTTGCCGTCAAACCGGTAGGCGATGGTGGTCAGCAGCCGATGTTGGGACAGGCGCGGGGTCTCACCAATGTTCATCAGGGCGAAACAACCGGTACCGTAGGTGCTCTTGATCATCCCCGGCTCGAAGCAGGCCTGGCCGACCACCGCCGCCTGTTGGTCGCCTGCCACCCCGGCAATGGGTAACTCCACCCCATCGAGCCCCTCCAGCGCGGTTCCGAAGTCGGCGGCGCAATCGAGCACCTCGGGCAACATGGCCTCGGGAATGCCGAACCGCTCCAACAGCACCGGGTCCCAACACTGGTCGTTGATGTTGTAGAGCAGGGTACGGGAGGCGTTGGTGGCATCGGTAGCGTGGACTTTGCCGCCGGTAAACTTCCAGATCAGCCAGGTATCCATGGTGCCGAACAGCAGGTCACCGCGCTCGGCTTTGGCGCGGGCATCTTCCACGTTATCCAGAATCCAGGCGATTTTGGTGGCGGAGAAATAGGGATCAAGTAGCAGCCCGGTGCGCGCTCGGGTGTCATCCTCCAGCCCATCGCGGGCGAGCCTGCGACAGTGATCAGCGGTGCGGCGGTCCTGCCAGACAATGGCGGGATAGGTCGGCGTACCCGTGGTTTTATCCCACACCACGGTGGTTTCCCGTTGATTGGTGATACCAATGCCCAGCACGCGCTGATCGCCGGAGAGTTGGTCGAGCGCGTCGCGGCAGACCTGAGTGGTGACCTTCCAGATTTCTTCCGGATTGTGCTCCACCCAGCCGTCGTCGGGGAAGTGCTGGGAAAATTCCTGCTGGGCCTTGGCCACCATGCGCCCATCCGGGGCGAACACAATGGCGCGGCTGCTGGTAGTGCCCTGGTCAATGGCAAGGATCAGATCAGACATAGTCGCTCCCGGGTCTATGCAAGTGCACTAAGCATAGCACTCCGGGAGCGGGGGTTTGGGGAAAACCCCGGTCTTTAGGCAGAGAGCTCCGCCAGTGCCGATTCCACAATCGCCAATCCCTCTTCCAGCACCTCATCTTCAATGGTGACCGGCATCAGGAAGCGGATGGCATTGCCGTGCATACCGCAGCTGAGCAAAATCAGGCCCTTCTCCTTGGTCTTCTTCAGCAGCTCCGCCGCCAGATCCGGACGGGGCTTGCGGCTCTCTTTGCTGTCCACCAGCTCAAAAGCGGCCATGGCGCCCAGGTTACGGCCGTTGTCCACATTCGGGAACTTCTGCTCCCACTGCGCGAAACGGGCGGCAAGAGTGTCGCCCAACCGCTGACTTTTACCCAGAATGTCTTCCTTTTCGAAAACATCGAATACCGCCATTACCGCGGCGCAGGCCAGGGGGTTACCGGTGTAGGTGCCGCCGAGGGAGTTGGGGCCGGAGCTGTCCATGATGGTGTCGGTACCGACCACGGCGGAAATGGGCATGCCATCGGCCATGCTCTTGGCCATGGTCATCATGTCCGGCTCCACACCGCTGTGTTCGATGGCAAACAGTTTGCCGGTGCGACCAAAACCGCTCTGCACCTCGTCCACCACCAACAGGATGCCGTGCTCATCACAGATCTTGCGCACGGCTTTCAGGAAACTCGGTGGTGCCGCGTAAAAACCGCCCTCACCAAGCACCGGCTCGATAAAGATCGCCGCCGTCTGTTCGGGACTGGAATCGGTTTTCAGAGTCATTTCCAGGCCGCGCAGCGCCTGCTCTTCGCTCATGCCGTGGTACGGCACCGGGAAAGGTGCGCGGAATACCATGCCCGGCATAGGACCGAAGTCGCCCTGATAGGGATTGACCTTGCCGTTCATGGCCATGGTCATGAATGTGCGGCCGTGATAGCCACCATCAAAGCAGATCACGTTGGTGCGACCAGTAGCCGCCCGGGCAATTTTGACGGCGTTTTCCAGCGCTTCGGCGCCGGAGTTGGCCAGCATCACTTTGGCGTGGCCCCGTACCGGGGTGTGTTCACTCAGCTTCTGCGCAACGTTCACGTAGCCTTCATATGGCATCACGGTCTGACAGGTGTGCATCAGTTTGTCCAACTGGCCTTTGACCGCATCCACCACGGCCGGGTGGCGGTGGCCAATGTTGAGCACACCGATACCGCCCGCAAAGTCGATAAAGCGTTTGCCATCGGCATCCCACAGTTCCGCATTCAGTGCATGGTCGGCAAAGTTCGGATTGGGGCTGGCCGCGCCGGCCGCCACATAGCGTTCTTTCAGTTCATTCAGCGATTTGTTGTTCACGTTTCCGTCTCCTTTGGCGCTGGGTCAGCGCGTGATGTTATGCCTCGGCAGACTGGTAGAGCGCCTGCCCAAGATGGGTGAAATAGTCCTGAAACGCGGCGTTTACCCGCGCGCGTTGCTGGCCTTGAGGGTAGAGCCCCAACCGGGCCTCATCGGTCTGCCGGGTGCCCGTGACCAGGAAGCTGTTTTTGATCGGTGCGTCCTGCACGTAAGCCTCAAACGCCCGGGCACAAAGCTCTTCGGGCAGCGCGTAATACACCGTTCCCATTCGCTTGTCCTGCTCGGCAGAGCGCTCGAACAGCTCGCTGGGAGCGGTGCCAGCTTCATTCAATAGCACAGTGTGGTAACAGTTACGCAACCGGTCGTTCAACGGATGACTGAGCCCGGCGGCATTCGCCAGCCAGGCCTTGGACCCGAAGCTCGCACCCGGAACCGGCGCAAACGCCTTGTCGCAAATATAGTGGTCAAAGGCGTGAAACCATTCGTGGGCAATGCTGCCCGGCCCGGCGTTCTTGGCCAGGGCAAAGGTGTGGGTCGCGGGCTCATAGTGAGCCGCCACGCCCCGCTGACCGCCCTGCCCGTATTGCAGCGCCAGGGTGCCACGCAGCGAAATCAGCCCTTCCGGCCCTTTGAGTATAGCCATCAAATCGCACAGAGCGTCGTAAAACAGCCCGGCCGCGCGCTGTTTCTCCGCCTCGGTGACCCACCGACCCAGGCTGATTGATCGAAACCCGAACCGGCGACGAATATCCAGGAAGGTGGGTTCATCAGCCGCGCCGTCATTGGCCCGCGACTGAGGGCCGCAGCGGTGAAAACGACGCTGTAAGAAGCCTGAATTGGCTTGAGAGCGAGCCTGACGCTCGTGAGGAGGTGTCATAAACCTTGTAATACCGCAAAACAGGTCCCTAGTATGGCGCCATCAATCAGGTAACACCACCCCATTCACACAATTCACCACCCGGAGATGATGTATGACGGAAGCCAAAGCCTACGCCGCTCAGTCCGAAACCTCGGGCATGACCCCTTTTGACTTTCAGCGGCGCGAGCTGCGTCCGGACGACGTACGAATCGATATTGACTACTGTGGCGTTTGCCACACCGACATCCACTTCGCCGAGAACGATTGGGGCGCGAGCATTTACCCCGTAGTGCCCGGCCACGAAATCATTGGGCGGGTGACCGCAGTGGGCGATCAAGTCACTGGCTTCAAGGTGGGCGATGCCGTGGGTGTCGGCTGCATGGTGGATTCCTGCCGCACGTGCACCGCCTGCAACGCGGGTCTGGAGCAATACTGTCAGGAAGGCATGGTGGGCACTTACAACGGTAAAGACCGACACGATGGCAGCGTGACCTACGGAGGCTACTCAGACCACGTGGTGGTCAGTGACCGCTTTGTGCTGCCCCTGCCGGAAGCGCTGGACCCCGCCGCAGCCGCCCCGATTCTGTGCGCGGGCATTACCACTTACTCGCCTCTGAAGCACTTTGGTGTCAAGGCCGGAGACAAAGTGGGCGTGCTCGGCATGGGAGGCCTGGGGCATATGGGCGTCAAATTTGCCAAAGCGCTGGGCGCCGAAGTGACCATTTTCACCCGCTCCGAGAGCAAGGTCGGCGAGGCCAAACAACAGGGGGCCGACCATGTGGTGGTATCCACGGACGAGCAACAGATGGCGGCGGCTGAAGGGCAGTATGACTTTCTTCTGGACACCATTCCGGTGCAGCACGACCTGACACCCTATCTTAACTGCCTGGGCGTGGATGGCACCCACGTGCTGGTGGGGCAGATCGACACCATCGAGCCGAGCATCCACACCGGCGCCCTGATCGGCAAACGCCGGACCCTGGCCGGCTCAATCATCGGCGGTATCCCGGAAACCCAGGAGGTGCTGGATTTCTGCGCCGAGCACAACATCACCTGCGATGTGGAAATGATCAACATTCAGGACATCAACACCGCCTATGAACGCATGAAAAAAGGCGATGTGAAGTACCGGTTTGTGATCGACATGAAAAGCCTGAAGGGCTGATGCACCAACGCTCCGGGTATGGACTTATGGCTTGAGGGTCATCACAGTGGCCATACCCAGAGCAGCAGCGGCGTGCCCACCAGTACCACAATGATTTCCATGGGGAGGCCCAGCCGCCAATAATCCCCGAAGCGGAAACCACCCGGCCCGAGAATCAGGGTGTTGTTCTGGTGGCCGATGGGGGTCAGAAAGGAGCAGGAGGCACCGATTGCCACTGCCATCAGCAGGGTATCGGGGTTGACGCTGAGCACGGCGGCACTGCTGATAGCGATCTGGCACATGACCGCCGCTGTAGCCGCATTGTTCATGAAATCGGACAGGGTCATGGTGATGACCATCAACAGCACCACCGCCACGATGGCATTGCCGCCGGCGACATTTTCCAACAGGATTTGTGCCAGTAAATCCGCCGCGCCGGTCGAGGCCATGACCCCGGCAACCGGAATCATGGCGGCCAGCAACACGATCACCGGCCAGTCGATAGCCTCGTACATCGAACGCATCGGCAGAACACCGCTGACCATAAAGCCAAGCACCCCGGCGGCAAAGGCCACCGCCGCGGGCACCCAGCCAATGGCCGCGGCCAGAATGGCCAGCCCCATGATGCTCACCCCCAGGGCGGCCTTGCCTTTATCGGGAACACCAATGGAGCGCTCGGCCAACGGAATACAACCAAATTCCCTGCCAAAGGCACTGATCGCATCGCTTGAGCCCTGCAGCAACAACACGTCCCCGGCCCTGACCCGAATGGAGCGCAGNCGCTTGACCGAGCGCTTNCCCTGACGGGAAACGGCCAACAGNTTGATNCCAAAGCGGGTCCGCAGCCGGATGTCGCTGGCACTGCGCCCGAGCAACGTTGAACCGGGCAATGCGGCCCANTCCTGGAGNGCACTGCCACTGTCGTCCCCNGACTCTTTCTCACTCTCNTCNTCNTCGGACGTCGGCGCTGAGGCTTGCTCCGNCTCATCGTCTGANTCGGTCTCNACGTCCTCTTCCAGCGCCAGGCCCAGNCTGGAGAGCACCGCNGACAGCGCCTCNGGCTCCGCCTCGAGAACCAGGATATCCCCGGCCCGCAGCACGCGGGCCGGATTGGGCGCCTGGACTCTCAGGTCATTGCGCACCAGCCCGANGATCTGNGCTTCATCNTTATCGAGCAGCGCCTCGGCCTCGCGCAGCGGTTTACCGACCACCTTGTTCTTCTCAGTGACCCGCACTTCGGTGAGGTAATGGCCGGTCTCAAAACTNTCGACCCCCGCCGGCTCGCGCCGGGGCACAAGCCGCCAGCCGATGACGGTGATAAACACAACACCGGTCAGTGCGACCAGGGCCCCGACCGGGCTGTAATCGAACATGCGAAACGGCTCACCACTGAGATCAGCGCGGAAGCCGGACACAATCAGGTTGGGNGGTGTCCCGATCAGGGTGGTCATCCCCCCCAATATGGTGCCGAACGCCAGCGGCATCAGTACCACGCCAGGGGGGACCTCCTGCTTGCGGGCCAGTTGAATCGCTACCGGCATCAATAGCGCGAGCGCCCCGACATTATTCATAAAGGCCGACAGAAACGCGCCCAGGGCTGTCAGCATGGCGGCGCCAATGGCCAGGCCCGCATTTTTGGGCAAGAGCTTTTGGGCAAGTACATCTATCGCACCGGTGGACTGCAATCCACGGCTCAGAACCAGTACACAGGCAACCGTAATCACCGCACCGTGGCCAAAGCCGGCAAACGCGTCCTGCCCCGGAATCAACCCGGTGAACACACAGGCCAGCAAGGCCGCCAGAGCCACCATGTCATGCCGCCAGCGTCCCCACAGGAACAGGCCAATACTGGCGGCCAGGATTGAGAGAATCAGCGTTTGATCCAGGGTCATTGAGACGCTACTCCGTGGGCTCCAGGCGCAGGTTATCGAGATAGATCCAGCGGGGCTCGGTCACCCCTGAGGTAAAGAGTAGCAGACGGATCATCCGGGCCAGATTCATCCTGCGGGTTTCTGGCGCCGAGGCAATGTCCTCCAGCGGAATGCGGTAGTGGTTCCAGCCGGGAGCGACCTCCAGCCGGCCGTTGTACCGATCCGAAAACAGTCCTTCATTGCGATCNTGGGTGGCGTCATTGATCCGCAGGGTCATGCGCAGCGTGTCATCGCCGGGGTTGAAAATGGACAGGCTTAGCGCCTGATAACCGCGCCAATCATCCACCAGCCGGCTAAGATGCGTGCCCGCGTAGGGGTTCTTGTCGGTACTGATCAGTCGCACCGCCAGACTGTACTCCCCCTGGGCCACGGNTTGGCGGACACGCTGTACATCGCCCTCCCAGAAAGGCACATCCCAGCGGGATTCAAAATCACCGAGAACCGGAAACTGGCGATGCTGCCGGTACTCGGCCAGGCCAAGCACCAGCACCGACTGCAATTGCCAGAGCACCAACACNGTGGCGATAACCCGACCGGACCAGACCCAGCGGGTCGCCGGCTGGCCCCAGAANAGNCCCATCCAGGTACCGACCACGTTCAGGAGAATATCCNNCCNACTCGCCTGCCGATCCACCAGAGTCTGNAGGCCCTCGATCAGNGCGCTCAGCACCACGACCACCANNGTNANNGCCAGCCATTGATGGGGCGCCCGCAGCGGCCANCGCCCCTGCCACCAGAACATCAGGCAGGCGAAGAACACCCAGTGCCCCTGNTCCCANGCTTCCCGNATGACNGGCGCGGAGAGCCAGTCCGGCCCGCCGATAAAAAACAGCGGGCTGGCAATCAGTACGGGAANCAACAGCCAGTCGCGATGCTCCTTCAGGCGCTGCATTCAGTAGCGGACCTCGCCCATGCCATTGAATTGCTTGGCCAGGTTGGTGGCATAGTTGTCGGTCATGCCACTGATGTAGTCGATCACGGCCATCAGGGCCTGGTATTTATAACGCCCTTCCNGGGCGAACACCGAGGGGTGAAAGTTGTTGTCGCCCATCAGNGCCAGCACCCGATTGTCTTTGTAGGTGACCTGATCCGGATCACCCAGNAGGGCATCAACGGCCCCGCACAGGGTGCTCANCAGGGTGCCGATGGTGTTGTAGGCACCGATTTCCANCTCGACCCGTTTGGCGTGGTTGAAAATGCGCTGNTTGGCCAGATCCTTGGCGGCCTGCACGGCGGTACGGACATTGTCATCGCACAGCGAAATCAGATCNCCCTTCACNGTNCCGGNCAGAAAATCTGCACGATGCNCCATGAAGGCGTCGGTNCCGGAGTCAATCAGGGCTTCAATCACCTTGCCGCGCAAGATCGCCGGCTTGCGTCCGTCATCCACNTTATTGAGATTGCGTTCCAGTTCGGGAATCTGCACTGGAGGAATCACCCGGCGCAGAATGTCATAGATTTCCGGCCAACTGAGAATGCCCATCTCCAGNCCNTCCTCCAGGTCCANAATGCCGTAACAGAANTCGTCCGCNGCCTCCATCANGTACACCAAGGGGTGNCGGCAATACCAGTGCTCGCCGANCGGCAACAGACCGGTGCGCTGNGCGATTTCGTGAAAGTAGTCCAGTTCNGTCTGGAAGATNCCGTACTTGTTATTTTTGGGGCGTNGGTTCTGNACNCTGGGCGTCGCCGTCCAGGGGTATTTGATGGAAGCGCCCAGGGTCGCGTAGGTCAGGCGCATGCCTTCTTCGTATTGGTAGTACTCCAGCGTGGTCAGCACNCGCAGNCTCTGNGCNTTNCCNTCAAACAGNCGNACNTCNTCNCGCTCGGCTTCGGTCANCCCCTCCAGNTANACGCGCCCTTCTTTTTGNAACCAGTTNCGAATGGCCTCTTCGCCGGTGTGGCCGAACGGCGGGTTACCGATATCGTGGGCAAGACAACTCGANTGGACGATATCGCCGATGTCGGTGGGNAGNANNGGTNCCGGCAATTCNCCCCGGGCCTGCAGGGCATTGCCCACACGCATGCCCANCGTGCGCCCGACACANGCNACNTCNAGNCTGTGCGTCAGGCGATTGTGCACATGGTCATTGGCCGCCAGCGGATGCACCTGNGTTTTGCGAGCGAGCCGCCGAAACGCCCCGGAGAAAACGATTTTGTCGTGATCCGAATAAAAGGGTGAACGCCCTTCTTCGCTTTTGGCCGGGCGCTGCCCGAGCCGCTCGGCACACAACAGTTGCTCCCAATTCATTGCCATAGCAGGTCCTCTGTACCCTTGGCCCGATTCTTCCGCAATGTACCCCATGTGTCTGGCGCGGCACAAACCAAACCGNNNCGTGNCNNNAGCGNCGNNCGATGCACCAGCATNGCCCAGCCANCNNCNNNGCTGCCCAANCAGNGCGCACCCNANGCNCTTCCACCNNNGCANCACCCTCGGCTCCGGCNNCACCCNACCNTCANTAAGCCACTGATTCTAAAGCGNTTTAGNGGCCGNNCTAANNNCCNGTCAAACGCTGGCACAGTTTCTGCTGAATACCATCTTGCATACAAGATTGGCGATTAACGATGAGGANCCCCGATGACGTTACCCACCGGCTGGACGTTGAGCGAATGGCAGNACGCCTATGGCAAAGCGCAACTGGACCCCAAAACCACCCTTGGCGAGCTGCGCGATACNCTNTCGGCCGATGACCCCGNCTGGATTCATATTGTNTCGCAANCCGANCTGNANGCNCAGATCGCNACCCTGACCTCCCCCAGCGAACAGCCCCTGTTCGGCATACCCTTTGTGGTCAAAGACAANATCGANGTGGCNGGNTTACCCACCACGGCNGCCTGNCCNNCNTATTCNTACACCGCCNANCNGGACGCCACCACCGTGGCCCGNCTCAAAGCGGCGGGNGCCATTGTTCTGGCCAAAACCAACCTGGACCAGTTCGCCACCGGACTGGTGGGCACCCGTTCGCCCTACGGNNNCGTNCCCAACAGTTTCAATCCCGACTATGTGTCCGGCGGTTCCAGCTCGGGCTCGGCCGTGGCCGTCGCGCGNGGNCTGGTGCCNTTCAGNCTCGGCACCGANACCGCCGGCTCCGGGCGCGTACCCGCCGGGTTCAACAACATTGTCGGNCTGAAACCCACCAAGGGCCGATTCAGTATTCAGGGCGTGGTGCCCGCCTGTAAAAGCCTCGACTGCGTGTCGGTGTTTGCGTTGACGGTGGATGATGCCGATACGGTGGCCTCGGTACTGGAAGGNTTCGANCCCGCCGATGGTTATTCNCGCCAGCCGCCGCACNCGGCCCGCTACTGGTCAANCCNACCCCGCTTTGGNGTACCCGATCGACACGACTGGTTTGGNGATTCCGANGCCCAACGNGCCTGGGANGCCAGCCTGAAAACCCTGCAGGCGGACGGNGTGGANCTGGTGCCCATGGACTTCACCCCCATGCAGACGCTGGCGCAANTNCTCTANGGNGGCCCCTGGGTCGCCGAGCGCCATGCGGCCATCGCAGAATTCATGGCAGAGCACGCCNAGGANATGAACCCGGTNGTGCGCGGCATCATTGAACAGGCACAGAACTTCTCCGCCACCGATGCCTATCGGGCNGAGTACGCCCGGGCCGATCTGGCGCGNGCCATNCAGACCGCCATGGCCGAGGTCGANGCACTACTGGTGCCCACGGCACCGCGCCTGCCCACCATNGNNCAGGTCGAGGCCGACCCGGTCGGCGTGAACAGTCAGCTCGGNACCTGGACCAATTTTGTGAACCTGGCCNACTGCAGNGCGCTNGCCCTGCCCGCCGGTATTCGCGCCGACGGTTTNCCCTTTGGNNTCACCCTNNTTGCNCCCGCNTGGCAGGACCGGGCCCTCACGGATTTTGGTCGTCACTGGGAAGCCATTGCGCCCTGGAAGCGGGGCGCAACCGACCTGCAATNACCCGCTCCCANCGCNCCTTCAAAAGCNCCNCAGGATCACGTNCGCCTGGCCGTCGTCGGCGCGCACCTGAGCGGTATGCCGCTGAATCATCAGCTCACCGAGCGTCACGCCCGGTTGGTAGAACGCACCCATACCGCACCCACCTATCGACTGTACGCACTACCGGACACCATCCCGCCCAAACCGGGTCTGATCCGGGCCGATGAGGGCGCAAGCATCATTGTTGAGTTGTGGGATATCCCGGTCGACCAGTTCGGCAGTTTTGTGGCGCTGGTACCCGCACCTTTGGGCATCGGAACCCTGACGCTCGACGACGGACGCGAGGTCAAGGGATTCATCTGCGAAGGCGCCGCCGTGAAAGGCGCCCAGGACATTACCGAACTGGGCGGCTGGCGCGCGTTCATTGAGTCCCGAAGTTGAAGCCACATTGAACGCGCCATCCGAGCAACGCCCTATCCGCCCCGAACCCATACGCTGATACACGGAGAACACACATGTTTCACACCGTCCTGATCGCCAACCGCGGGGAAATCGCGGTTCGCATCGCCCGCACTCTGAAAACCATGGGCATCAAATCCGTCGCCGTCTACTCTGATGCCGACCGCAACAGTGCCCATGTGGATGCGGCCGATGTCGCCATCGCCCTGGGCGGTGAGAGTGCCGCCGACAGTTATCTCAAAGTGGACAAGATCCTGGCGGCCGCCAAAGAAACCGGTGCCCAGGCCATCATTCCGGGGTACGGCTTTCTGTCAGAGAACGCGGACTTCTGCGAACAGTGCGAAGCCGCCGGCATTGCCTTCTGTGGTCCCACGCCCCAGCAGATTCGCGAATTCGGTCTGAAACACACCTCCCGGGAAATTGCCGAAAAAGCCGGCGTGCCACTAACTCCCGGCACAGGCCTGCTCAACTCCCTGGACGAAGCGAAAAGCGCCGCCGAACGCATCGGTTATCCGATAATGCTCAAAAGCACCGCCGGTGGCGGTGGTATCGGCCTGACCCGCTGTGATAATGAGGCCGCACTCATTGAGGCGTTCGACAGTGTGAAACGCCAGGGCCAGAATTTCTTCAGTGACAGCGGCGTTTTCCTGGAACGCTTTGTCGACAACGCGCGTCATGTGGAAGTGCAGATTTTTGGTGACGGAAAAGGCAGTGTGCTCGCACTTGGAGAGCGGGACTGCTCACTGCAGCGTCGCAACCAGAAGGTGGTGGAAGAAACCCCCGCGCCGAGTCTGCCCGCCGCTACCCGGGAAAAACTGATGGCCGCTTCGGTGAGTCTGGGCAAGGCGGTGAATTACCGCTCGGCCGGCACCGTGGAATACATCTACGATCCGGTGCGGGANGATTTCTACTTCCTCGANGTGAACACCCGCCTGCAGGTGGAACACCCGATCACCGAAGCCTGTACCGGAGTGGATCTGGTCGAATGGATGATCCGCACCGCCGCGGGTGATGCCCCCGACCTGAACCAGGCAATCGACCCCAAAGGCGCGGCCATTGAAGTNCGCGTCTACGCCGAAGATGCAGTACGGGATTTTCAGCCCTCCCCCGGCACCCTCACCGACGTTCACTTTCCCGAGAACGCCCGTATCGACACCTGGGTATCCACCGGCACCGATGTGTCGCCCCACTATGACCCGATGATCGCCAAGATCATCGTCACCGGTAACGACCGGGCCGAGGCCATCGCCAACATGGTGGCAGCACTGGACGAAACCCGCATGGCCGGCATCGCCACCAACCTGGATTATCTGCGCCAGATCGTGGCGTCGGACTTCTTTGCCTCAGGCGATGTGGCCACCAACAAACTGGCCAGNTTCGAGTACCAGCCGCCGGTNGTGGAGGTCATGCAGCCAGGCACCTACACCAGCATTCAGGATTACCCCGGNCGGGTCGGCTACTGGGGCATCGGCGTGCCCCCTTCCGGNCCCATGGACGACTACGCNTTCCGNCTGGCCAATCGCATTGTGGGCAACCACGAGCACAGCGCCGGANTGGAGTTTACGATTGTCGGCCCCACCCTGCGCTTTCATACCGATACNGTNATCGCCCTGACCGGTGGCCGCACACCGGCGACGCTCGACGGCGAAGCCATNGAGTTCTGGCAGCCGGTCGGAGTAAAAGCCGGCCAGGTATTGGAAGTCGGCAAAGCCGTCAACGGCTGCCGGACTTACCTCGCGGTGCGCAACGGCTTTGATGTGCCCGAATATCTGGGCAGTCGCTCGACCTTCGCACTGGGTCAGTTTGGCGGCCACGCCGGGCGCGTTCTGCGCGCAACGGACATGTTACGGGTGAGCGACCCGGCGCTNCCCGCTTGCACCACGGCANCGCCCACCCATTCACCCCANCCCTGCCCCACCGCACTGATTCCNGAGTACGCCCAGGAATCCGACGAGGGTCCGCGCGAATGGCACATCGGCGTGCTTTATGGCCCCCACGGTGCCCCGGACTTTTTCAAGGAAGAGTCCATTGAGATGTTCTTCAACACCGCCTGGGAAGTGCACTACAACTCCAACCGCCTGGGCATCCGGCTCAATGGCCCCAAGCCGAGCTGGACCCGCAGTGACGGCGGAGAAGCGGGCTTGCACCCGTCCAACATTCACGACACGGAATACGCCGTCGGCTCCATCAACTTTACCGGCGATATGCCGGTCATTCTGACCAAAGACGGNCCNAGCCTGGGCGGGTTTGTCTGCCCGGTNACCATTGCCAANGCGGAGCTGTGGAAAGTCGGCCAGGTGAAGCCCGGNGANAANCTNCGCTTCAAACAGTTGAGCTTTGATGAGGCGCTNGCCATGGAAAAGGCTCAGGATAAAGCGATCACCGATCTGTCCGAGCCTGAACCGGTGGGTGATTTCACTATTCCTGTACCGGACCACTCGCTCTCTCCCTGCATTCTTGCCGCCCTACCGGCCGCCCAAGGGCGCCCCGAAGTGGTTTACCGTCAGGCAGGNGANAAATACATNCTGATGGANTACGGCCCNCTGGTCATGGACCTGCGNTTCCGGTTGCGGGTACACGCCATGATGGANGCCCTCAAGGAAAANCCCATTNAGGGCATTATTGAACTNTCNCCCGGNGTTCGCTCNTTACAGGTNAATTANGACAGCCGGGTTCTGCANCAGCGNGAGCTGGTNACACANCTNCTNNCNATCGAAGAGACAGCTGCCGCNCGTGGACCAGATGCGCGTNCCCAGTCGCATCATTNACCTGCCGATGGCNTTCGANGATTCGGCAACGCTCGAAGCNGTAGCCAAATATCGGCAATCGGTGCGTGATACCGCNCCCTGGCTGCCCAGCAACACCGAGTTCATGCGCCGGATCAACGGACTGGAATCCATCGATCAGGTGCGCGAGGTTCTGTTCAATGCCAGCTACCTGGTACTGGGGCTGGGAGACGTTTACCTTAGCGCCCCCTGCGCCGTGCCCATTGATCCCCGTCACCGACTGCTGACGTCCAAGTACAATCCGGCCCGCACTTACACCGCCGAAGGTACGGTCGGTATCGGCGGTGTCTACATGTGTATCTACGGTATGGACTCNCCCGGNGGCTATCAGCTCGTGGGTCGGACGCTACCTATCTGGAACAAGTTTCTGAAAAGCCCGGTATTTATCNATGGTGAGCCCTGGTTACTGCGTTTTTTTGATCAGGTGCGCTACTACCCGGTCACCGAAGCCGAACTCACCGAGCAGCGCGAAGCNTTTCGCGAAGGTCGNCTGAGCATCGACATAGAGGAGACCTGGTTCGATATTGCCGAGCATGAACGTTTTCTGGAAGAGAACGCTGAGAGCATCGCCGCGTTTCAGCAAAAACAGCAGGCTGCGTTTACAGAAGAGGTCGCGCTCTGGCAGGCCGATGAAGAAAAACAGGTGGAAGCCGCTCTGCAGGCCGGCCCCGCCATTGACCCCAACGATGTGGACGGTCATGCCGTGACCGCCGACATCAGCGGCAATATCTGGAAGCTCCTGGTGGAGCCGGGGCAATCGGTGGAGCCGGATCAGCCGTTGCTGATTGTGGAGGCCATGAAAATGGAGTTTTCCATCTATGCCGACCGTAAAGCCACCGTCAGTGCCGTGCACTGTGCCCCCGGAAAGCCGGTCAATGCGGGCGACATTCTGATGGTACTCGAAGACTGATCACCGTCAGCCTCGGGGCGAACATGAGGCAAATGACGTATTGCACGCATCATTTAAGTGCACACCCGGGAGCGCCTTAGAGCGCTCCTTTTTTTATTCTCCATAAAACCTGTTGTTTTCTCAGTCACTTACCGGATTTCACCACCAGATTTCGAGTTTGGCACAGTTCCTGCTGAATACCATCTTGCATACATGATCATATTCAAGGCGGACAGCAGTGAATCAAAAATCGGATCGCCCAAGTTTGACCGAGCGGGTCTACAGCGCCCTCAAGCAGGAAATTTTTGATTTCGTGCTGCTGCCCGGAGACCGCTTTACCGAAAGCGAAATCGCCCAACGCATGTCCGCCAGTCGAACCCCCGTGCGTGAAGCCCTGACGCTTCTGCAGAGAGAGGGTTTTGTCGATGTGATGTTTCGCGCGGGCTGGCAGGTCAAGCCGTTCGATTTTGAAAAGTTCGATCAGCTGTACGAGTTACGGATCGTGCTTGAACAGGCCGCAGTGCGAAAGCTCTGCGAGATGGAGGGNACCCCGGACCTGGACGCACTCAAGGAATTNTGGCTGGTGCCGGTCAGCGNCCGACTGGACGACGGGCCCACGGTGAGCCTGATGGATGAACGCTTTCACGTTCATCTGGTGGAGGCTTGCGGCAACGAAGAGATGGCCCGGGTCCANCACAACATTACCGAACGGCTGCGCATCATCCGGCGCATTGATTTCACCCAGCGGCCACGGATTGAGGCGACCTATCAGGAACACGCAAAGATTCTGCGCACCATCATCAAGCGCCGCTCGGACGAAGCCCAACGCCTGCTGAAAACGCATATTGAGGAAAGTCAGGCCGAAGTCAGAAAGATCACGCTGCACATGTTGCACGAAGCCCGTCAGGGGCACCAGTTACCGAAGACATCCAACCCCTGACCGACAACCCGATTTCAGGAGAACGTACGCCACTGTACCCACAACAGGATGTTTACCCAGCAATACACCGTAAAACCGACATCAATGGAGAATGACTCATGAAGCTAGCTCAACTACTCAAACCCATTGGCACCCTGGCGGTCGCCTGCAGTATGGCNCTGACGGGTCTCACGNCCCACGCCCAGGANGAAGACACCATNAAGGTGGGGGTTCTNCACTCCCTNTCCGGCACCATGGCCATTTCGGAAACCACNCTGAAAGACACCATGCTGATGCTNATCGAAGANCAGAACAAGAAGGGCGGCCTGCTTGGNAAGCAGCTGGAGNCGGTGGTTGTCGACCCAGCCTCCGACTGGCCACTGTTTGCGGAGAAAACCCGCGAGCTGATCACCCAGGAAGAAGTCGATGCCATTTTCGGCTGCTGGACATCGGTTTCCCGTAAATCGGTTCTTCCGGTGATTGAAGAGCTTAACGGTATTCTTTTCTACCCGGTGCAGTACGAGGGTGAAGAGTCTTCGCGCAATGTGTTCTACACTGGCGCGGCGCCCAACCAACAGGCNATTCCCGCCGTGAACTACCTGATGAATGAAGTNGGNATCAAACGCTGGGTACTGGCCGGNACCGACTATGTGTACCCCCGGACNACCAACAAGATTCTGGAAGCCTACCTGAAAGCCAATGGCGTTTCCGACGAAGACATCATGATCAACTACACCCCGTTCGGTCATTCCGATTGGCAGAACATTGTGTCGGACATCAAACGCTTCGGCAGCCAGGGCAAACCGACGGCTGTGGTATCCACCATCAACGGGGACGCCAACGTGCCGTTCTATCGCGAACTGGGTAACCAAGGGGTATCGGCGGAAGACATCCCGGTGGTCGCTTTCTCCGTGGGCGAAGAGGAGCTGTCCGGTATCGACACCAAGCCTCTGGTCGGCCACNTGGCCGCGTGGAACTATTTCATGAGCGTCGATACCGATCAGAACGAAGCGTTCATTGAAAAATGGCACGACTTTATCGGTAGTGAAGANCGCGTCACCAATGACCCGATGGAGGCGCATTACATCGGCTTCAANATGTGGGTGAAAGCGGTCGAGAAAGCGGGTACTACCGACACCGACGCNGTGATCGATGCCATGGTGGGTGTANAGGTACCCAACCTGACCGGCGGCATCAGTGAAATGCTGCCCAACCATCACATCGAAAAGCCGGTTCACATTGGTGAGATTCAGGATAACGGACAGTTCCTGACCNTATGGCAAACCGAAGACCTCGTGCCCGGTGATGCCTGGTCCGACTACCTCGAAGGAAGCAAGGACCTGATNGCCGACTGGACCGACCCGGTCAACTGCGGCAACTACAACACCAAAACCAAACAGTGCCTGGGCGCCGCGCCANCCGCGGAATAAACCAGAACGACAGGCCACAAGAAGCACCACCGCCCGGCGCAGCCCGGGCGGTGCACCCATTCTGGCAATAAGAGCACGCTGTTATGATTACCACTGGTCAACCAAGGACCCACGTTGGGCAACGGTTACTGCATTTTTTACTGCCACTGTTGCTGTGCATTGCAACGCCGGCGNNCGCTCAAGAGGAGAACGCCCTGGCCGAACAGACNCGAGCGGTCGCCCAGGCCAGTCTGATGCAACGGGACGACGCCATTGACGCCCTGGCGCAAGTCGCTCACCCGAGAGTTCCGATCGTACTGACGGCCCTGCTGGAAGGGAACCTGTACAGCGATGACGAAGACGAAAGCCGCATTCTGATTGAACGGCCCGATGGCAGCCTGGAGAACGCACTCACCGGAGCAAGCCTGGACGCCGCGATCNATACTAAACGCATNCCCGTCACAACGCGGATGCGCACCCAGATTCGCAACATACTCGCGCGCCTGAACCTCGATTCCGAAGATACCCAGANCCGCTACGAAGCNGTACANCGGATGATCAAAGAGGGCATCGACGAAAACAACATCGANCTATTGCAAGCTCGCAGCGANATCGAAGAGACGCGCCTGGTAAATGAAACCATTGAAACCGCCCTCTCTCTTTACGACCTCAAGAGCGACAACGAGCGAGTTCGCCTGTCCGCCATCCAATCGCTGCGTGGCTCACTGGTGGGCGAAGCCCGCAACGAACTGCGCCGTCTGCGCGATGACGACCCGGCNCCCGCCGTGCAGGAAGCCGCCGGAGAAGCACTGGCCTCTATCCAGACCAANCTCGAATTNTACCAATTCGTCGAAAGCATTTTCTTCGGCTTGAGCCTGGGCTCGGTCCTGTTACTCGCCGCCATTGGTCTGGCCATNACNTTCGGGGTNATGGGNGTGATCAATATGGCNCANGGCGAGCTGATGATGATCGGNGCCTACACNACNTGGGTNATTCAACAGCTNTTNCCGGGACAGATTGCCTGGAGNCTGGCCATGGCCGTNCCCGCGGCCTTNCTGGTCGCCGGNCTGGTGGGCATTGCCATTGANCGAGGNGTGATCCGCTTTCTNTACGGCCGCCCCCTGGAAACCCTGTTGGCCACCTTCGGTATCAGCCTGATTCTTCAACAAGCGGCTCGCACCATTTTTTCGCCGCTGAACCGTAGCGTGACCTTACCTGACTGGATGAGCGGNTCGATGGTCATCAACCCGGCGCTCTCGCTCACCTACAACCGCCTGTACATTCTCGCCTTTGGCCTGATCGTGTTCTTCATGCTTATGGCCATTCTCAAACGCACCTCGCTGGGCCTCAAAGTGCGNGCGGTATCCCAGAACCGCCCCATGGCGCGCGCGGTGGGAGTGCGNGCCAGTTGGGTCGACGCCATGACCTTCGGCCTCGGCTCGGGCGTGGCGGGCGTGGCCGGTGTCGCCCTGTCGCAGCTGACCAATGTCGGCCCCAACCTCGGCCAGGCCTACATCATNGATTCATTCATGGTGGTGGTGTTCGGTGGTGTNGGCAACCTCTGGGGCACNCTGGTGGGCGCCATGGGGCTGGGCGTACTCAACAAATTCATGGAGCCCTGGGCGGGCGCGGTNCTGGCCAAAGTGCTGGTANTGGTGATGCTGATTCTGTTCATTCAGAANCGCCCCAAAGGCCTGTTCCCTCAAAAAGGACGGGCAGCGGAATAACCCCTNCCCTNCTGAAAGGTTTCGAGAGACNCTTATGTTGACACAACGTTTACTACTCAGTGATCGGGGCGGCATGCTGGTATTGGGGCTGGTNGCNCTGATGGCGGTGATCGTTCCGGTCTGCAATATGCTGGTGCCGGAGAGTTCGCCCTTCCATGTTTCGACTTACCTGGTCACCCTGATCGGNAAGTTTCTGTGCTTTGCACTACTGGCCCTGTCGGTGGACCTGATCTGGGGTTACGCCGGCATCCTGTCNCTNGGNCACGGNGCCTTNTTNGCNCTGGGCGGCTANGCCATGGGCATGTACCTGATGCGNCAGATTGGTGATCGGGGCCAGTACGGCAATCCCGACCTGCCGGACTTCATGGTATTTCTGAACTGGGACAGCCTGCCCTGGTACTGGCTCGGTTTCGATATGTTCTGGTTCGCCGCGCTGATGGTACTGGTGGTGCCCGGCCTGCTGGCCCTGGTGTTTGGCTGGCTNGCGTTNCGTTCACGGGTGACCGGGGTCTACTTTGCGATCATCACNCAGGCGCTCACCTACGCNCTGATGNTGGCGTTCTTCCGCAACGANATGGGCTTTGGGGGTAACAACGGCCTGACNGACTTCAAGGACATCCTGGGATTTTCCATCACTGACAAAGGCACCCGCAACAGCCTGTTTATCGCCTCGGCCATTATGCTCATNCTCGGCTACCTGGCNTGCCGCTATATCGTCACCTCTCGCATGGGNCGGGTGATTGTTTCCATTCGCGACGCCGAAAGTCGAACCCGTTTNTGCGGGTATAAAGTGGAAGCCTACAAACTCTGGCTGTTTGTGTTTTCCGCCATGCTNGCCGGCATCGCGGGCGCCCTGTACGTGCCCCAGGTGGGCATCATCAATCCCGGTGAATTCTCACCCCTGAACTCCATCGAGCTGGTGGTCTGGGTGGCGACCGGCGGTCGCGGGACGCTTTACGGGGCCATTGTNGGTGCCTTCTCCGTGAACTACGCCAAAACCCTGTTTACCACCTGGTCACCGGAGAGCTGGCTGTTTGTGCTCGGNGCCCTGTTTGTGATTGTCACCTTGATTCTGCCCAAGGGCCTGGTGGGTCTGTTTGATCGCCTCAAGCGCAAAGGCAACAAGACCGATCCCCAGACCGGAGCCGACCAAACAACCGAACCCAAGGAGGCGCCATGAACCTGATCAAGCAAGCCCATCAATTCAGNCAGAGGGCGCTACCCAAACGGGATCCGAATTTTGGTAAACCCCTGGATACCAGTCACGGNCCGATTCTGTACGTTGAAGGCGTGACGGTCAGNTTTGACGGCTTCAAGGCGCTGAACAATCTGAACCTGTATGTGGACGATGGCGAGCTGCGTTGCATCATCGGCCCCAACGGCGCCGGAAAAACGACGATGATGGATGTGATTACCGGNAAAACCCGNCCCGATGAGGGCAGCGTGTANTTTGGACAACAGATTGANCTGNTGAACCTGTCNGANCATCANATTGCCCGGGGCGGCATCGGTCGGAAGTTTCANAAGCCGACCATTTTCGAAGCGTTGACGGTATACGAAAACCTGGAGCTCGCCACCGCCGCCGACAANCGNGTCTGGTTCACCTTGACCCGATCACTCTCGGCGGAGCAGACGGACCGGATTGATTCAGTGGTCCGCCAGATCGGTTTACTGTCAGAGGTTCAACGCCCCGCCGGTCTGCTCTCCCACGGTCAAAAACAATGGCTGGAAATCGGCATGCTGCTGATGCAGAGCCCCCGGGTGTTGCTGGTGGATGAGCCCGTCGCCGGATTGACCGGCGAGGAAACCGAACGCACCGCCGAGCTGCTGACCTCCCTCGCCGGCGATCACTCGGTGATCGTGGTGGAACACGACATGGCCTTTGTGCGCTCGATCGCCCGCCAGGTCACGGTATTGCACCAGGGCTCGGTATTGGCCGAAGGCACCATGGATCAGGTGCAGAACAACCCAAAAGTCATCGAAGTGTATTTGGGTGAATAGTGTGGGTAACGGCGGATACCGCCACTAGGTAGCGTAGGGCGGATCGGTCCGACGATTCGGAGCCCAGCGCATCCGCCGTAAATACCCCCTAAAACAACCAACGACCTGGACTGTAACAACGGAGACCCCCGTGCTAACCATCGAAAACGTCAACCAATATTACGGCCAAAGCCACATCCTCTGGGACCTGTCCCTGGAAGTCCGTGAAGGCACCTGCGGCTGCCTGCTCGGGCGCAACGGCGTGGGCAAAACCACACTGCTCAAATGCATCACCGGTTTGCTGCCCATTGCCGAAGGAAGTATCCGGCTCAACGGCAAAGACATCAGTAAACTCTCCACCGAAGCCCGCGCCCGGGCCGGCATCGGCTACGTACCCCAGGGCCGGGAAATATTTCCGCAGCTGACCGTTGAGGAAAACCTCAAAATCTCTCTCGGCGCGCGGGGCGACGGTCAGACCAAAGTCCCCGATCACATCTACGAGTTGTTCCCGGTACTGCTCGACATGCGCCACCGCCGAGGGGGCGACCTGTCCGGCGGCCAGCAACAGCAACTGGCCATCGGACGGGCCCTGGTGCTGGACCCGAAAGTTCTGCTGCTGGACGAGCCCACCGAGGGCATTCAGCCAAACATCGTGCGCGATATCGGCAACGTGATTGGCAAACTCAATCGGGAAATGGGGCTCACCGTTTTGCTGGTTGAACAGAAACTGCCGTTCGCCCGCAAGGTGGCCGATGACTTTTTTATCATGGAAAAAGGCCACACTCAGGCCTCTGGCGCGATTGCCGCTCTGGACGACCATCTGGTACAGAAGTATTTGAGTGTATAACCATGCCTCGGGCCGTCATCAACCGACCCTGAGAAAGGGGGTGACTTGAATCACATTGTTTCACCCCCATACACGGACTGTTGCTCAAGCCTGCTACACTTAGCAGGTATCAATTGCCACGGAATCACTCAGGAGAGACATTAATGGCACTTAAATTTGGAACCCCGCTTACAGCACTGGCCCTCGCGGCCACACCCCTTTCCCACGCCGACGACCACGACCTGCACCACCCCACCTTTGAACTCCATGGTGGCCTGGGGCGCACGGTATTTGACACCCCGCTGGAAGACACCGGTCACTATCAGCTTGGCCTGGGAATGAACCTCGGCGAACGCTGGGGCCTGGAATTGATGGCCTCGCAATTCGACACCGAGCAGAGTGAAACCGGTGTGGATATCGACGGCGAACAGTATCGCCTCGACGCGCTTTATCACCTGGCCGATCGCAATCAGCGCGCTCGTCCCTATTTCGCCTTCGGCGTTGGCGACCAGGAGCTGTCCGGCCCCACCCTGGCCCGGGCCCAGAACGACACCCTGATCAATGCCGGTGTCGGGGTCAAATACCAACTGTCCAAACGCTGGTTGTGGCGCACCGATATGCGCCTGTTCAACAACCTGGATGCCGAACACACTGACTTCGCCATCAGCACCGGCCTGAGCTTCCTGTTCGGTTACGACGACCGCCCCGCACGGTCAACCGCGCCCGAACCCGCTCCAACCACACCACAGGATAGCGACAACGACGGGGTGGTCGATAACCGGGACCAGTGCCCCGATACGCCCGAAGGAGCCCGCGTCGATGCCCGAGGCTGCGCCCTGGACAGCGACCGCGACGGCGTGCCGGACCACCGGGACAACTGCCCCAATACCGCCCGCCAATACCGGGTGGACGATCAGGGCTGTCCGGTTGAGCTGACCGAGTCGGTCTCCATCGAAATGCAGGTGCAGTTTGAGACCAACAGCGCCGAGGTTCGGGAGCAGTTCATGCCCGAAGTGCAGCAGGTCGCCGACTTTATGCGCCAGTTCGACCAGACCCGGGTCACCGTCGAGGGCCACACCGACAGCAGCGGCGCCGCCGCCTACAACCAGCAACTGTCCCAGCGCCGCGCCGACGCGGTCCGTGACGTGCTGATTGAGCGCTTTGGCTTGCCCGCAGACCGGGTAGAGGCGGTTGGTTATGGGGAGGAGCGCCCCATCGCCGATAACGACACCGCCAGCGGCCGCGAGCAGAACCGCCGCGTCGTTGCGGAGATCAGCGCCGATGTGACCCGCACCGAAACCAGAGACTGATTCAGGAAAGAAGGCGACAGCGGCCGTCTTGGGGGTAATGCGACCTTGCGTTACCCCTCACACGGCCCTACAATGCTCCCAATTCTGGAACTTCCGGCTTTTCCGGTAGTCTCATGAATCGCAGGGTTCGAGTTCGGCCAGCTTGACTGGCACTCTGCCCGACGCGACCAAATTCCCCTTTAAGGGGCCGATTTGGATTCGACGCCGGTGACGAAACTCAAGGTGCATGTCGTGATGGCAGCCAATCACGTTAATCCAAAGCTGCAACTTAATAGTTGCCAACGACGACAACTACGCTCTAGCAGCCTAAGAACCTGCTAGCGGTCAATAGCAAGGTGCCAGTACCGCGTTATTGACTGTCAAATAGAACTGGATCGCGGTGAAGTTCGCCTGTGGCGGATCCGTTAAAACCTAAACAGGATCGCGTCTTACGTCCTGCCCGTTGGGCTGTAAGAGGCTAAATCAATAAACGGAAACTAAGCATGTAGAGCCAAGAGCGGAGTATCGGCGGACGGGGGTTCAACTCCCCCCGGCTCCACCATCACCACATCTAAAGACGTCCTAGGACGTCTTTTTTTGTGCCTAAAATCAAGCAGTTACGTGGTTTTCCAGTCTATTAACGTCCGATAAGATCCAGTAACAACCGACACTGCGGGTATTCCAAGTGGTATTCCATGGCACCCAATGCTATATTTTGGAATACCAAATGGCAGTCTGGAATACCCAATGAGCACCTACACCACCACCCTGAAGGCCAAGCAGGTCGCCGCCGCCAAGCCTCGAGACAAAGACTACGTCCTGTCCGATGGGGGTGGCCTTCAACTCCGCGTGCGCGCCAATGGCTCACGTCTGTGGAACTTCAATTACCGTCACCCCATCTCCAAGAAACGAGTCAACATCGGGCTGGGTAGTTACCCCGAGATCAGCCTCGCTCAAGCTCGCGAAAAAACCAAAGAGAGCCGCGCGCTCGTTGCCCGGGGCATCGACCCCAAAGCGCACCGAGACAAAGAAGCACTACAAAGGAAGCTGGAGACGAGCAACACCTTGCGCAAGGTCGCCGAAGAGTGGATTGAGCTGAAAAAGTCCCGTGTGACCGCTGACCATGCAGCCGACTCCTGGAAGTCACTGGAGATCCATATTTTCCCCAAGCTGGCGCACACACCGATTACCGACGTTAGCGCTCCACAGGTGATTGATGTCCTACGCCCTATTGAAGCCAAAGGCAGCCTCGAAACCGTCAAGCGCCTATGTCAGCGGCTAAACGAAATCATGACTCACGCCACAAATAGTGGGTACTTACCAACCAACCCGCTCAGCGGCATAAGGGAGGCTTTCTTAAAACCCAAGAAGAAGAATATGCCCACCATCAAGCCGGAGGAATTGCCGGAGCTGGTACAAACCATCGCCAACGCCAGCATCAAGCGAGTCACTCGCCTGCTGATCGAATGGCAGCTGCACACCATGACACGCCCCTCAGAAGCGGCTGGCGCTCGCTGGGAAGAAATCGACTTCGCGAAGCAGTTATGGACAATACCAGCCGAGCGGATGAAAAAACGGAAAGAGCACATAGTGCCACTGACAGAGCAAAGCCTGGCGCTACTGGAAGCATTAAAACCGATTAGTGGGCACCGGGAGCACCTATTTCCATCTGATCGCAACCCACGAACCCACACCAATAGCCAAACCGCCAATATGGCGCTTAAGCGGATGGGTTATGGGGGTAAGCTTGTCAGCCACGGCTTGAGGGCATTGGCCAGCACAGTACTGAATGAAATGCGGCAGGACCCGGAGCTCATTGAGGTATGCCTGGCTCACGTTGACAGCAGCGTGCGGGGGGATTACAACCGGGCAGACTATCTGGAGGCTCGAAGGAAGCTCATGACGGTTTGGAGCAGCCAGATCGAAAAGGCGTCGATAGGCTCACTGTCCGCCTGTCAAAGCCCCCCTCTAAAGGTGGTGAATGGATGATAGTTGAACAGAAATCGCAATGGCTCCTAAAGGCCAGAGCTGGGGCCGAATAAAGCACGCGGCTCTCGTTGGCCTGTGAGTCCCGCAGCTCATACGCACTCGATTAAATGCGCTTTACTGGGTCCAAGCGCCAAGGCCGGACTTGAAATATATTCATAAGGCTTTGATATAAAAAGACTTTAATTGGTTCAAATAATGCTGATACCGTCGTCCCATTTGGGTAATTATTGAACCGAAATGGGTATTGAATCCGCCCTTCAAGCCATAACTGAAGCAGTTGAAAGCCCTTACTTCATGGCGAAAGTCTGGCCCTGTCGAGCTAAGTAGATAGTAGCGCGCACCCAGAGTCAGCACAATGGGCCACTATATCGGCAGACCTCTCAGCCACCGAGCACTCCTTTATGGAACGGTTGCGGTCATTCTCTGAGTACCCCCTATCTTGGCGGTGTATCATTTCCCCAGTGATGAATACTGAAAGATTTTTATATTATATATATGTTAATCTGGACACGGTGATATGCTTTCAAAAATTGTAAGTGGTGGACAAACCGGAGCGGATAGAGCGGCTCTGGATGCAGGTATTGAAGCCGGTTTCCCTATAGGTGGGAACTGTCCCGCCGGGCGTTTAGCTGAGGATGGCTCAATAAGTAACAAGTACAAGCTGACCGAAATTGAGGGTGGCTACCGGCAACGTAACAAAAAAAATGTGACGGACTCTGACGGAACCGCAATTTTCTACAGCTCATACCCGACTGGCGGCACTGAAGCATCAGTTCTCTTCTGCATCAAGCAAAAGAAACCTTACAAGCTAATTGATATTCAATTGATTGATCCCAGAAGGTCGGCAGAAGTCCTGAGCAGATTTATTGAAAACTTTGGGATCAGTACACTGAACGTAGCAGGACCCAGAGCAAGTAGCTGCCCAGAAATCTACGACCACGTAAAGCAATCGATAACCCTTGTCTTACGTGAAAGCCATAAGCCAAAGGGTACAACTGATCCCACAAGGCCTGGTGGAGCTTAGTTGACAAATGTGCCCGCAACAATCATTGCCCGCATTATGATAGTTTTTGGCTATCATTATTGCTTGGCGTTTTCCAAGCAGCCTACACTAACTCTTAGCTCAGGTAATTGAAGCTCTACCGCTTACGAAAACAGCCGGGAAAAGACGTCTCCAAAATTTCTGCAACTCCTTCTTTTCATTCTTAGAAAATCGAATTCCTCTGGAAAATATTAGACTATTGTGAAGTTTTTGATAATCAGACACTATAGCCTCGTGGCTGAGAACATTGCGTATTCTAATAGGGAGATCGTCACGCCACACCTTTTCTGCCTCCTTCATTTTAGACAGTCTTACGGCTCCAGAGAACTCAATTTTCTTCTTAAGAAAAATTTTTTTCACGTCTAAAATCTTACGTCAAACGCTCGACCTTGCACTTCATTAACTTCACACGGACTCACCTTAGAGCTCTAAGCTCTTCAAGCGCTCGAAACAGTCTGAAAATACAAGCTTCCAATCAAGCTAAAAGCAGTTATTCAAAGCTTCATCGTATTAGCTAATCGCTCCCAGTCGATCTCCTTGGAGTAGAGCAAAATATCAACCTCATGCCAGCTCAGACGCAAATATAGCTTCTCGACAAACTCCATAGTATCTCGGCTATAAAGCTCTTCCTGCAATTCAAGCTTTCTCCTTTTCAGCTGCCACTTTTGTCGATACTCCAGCGACATGGGATCGATGCCTTTGTGACGATCACGAACGTCAGAAATTGAATCGTAAACGAAGTCATAGTCCTCCGGAAAAAGGTGGGCATGAATGCTTCTAATTTTTTCTGAACGACACTTCAGAATTCTTTCAATTTCTTCTGCGCGAAATGCATACAAAATGGCTTCTATAGTGCCTGGGTCGCCATCGAAAGAGCCAAATGAAACACAAAGTTCATCGACTACGGCCTGGCCGATCCTAGCATGCTCTCCACCAGATTCACTCACTGCAGATCTAGCTATGAGATCGTACTCGTCCTCCATGCCCTCGTTGTGGCCACAACAAGTGTTCCCAGGATCCAGGTCATGTAGCACTTTAGAGACCTCACCGTAGGTCACCGGGCAGTCCAAATAAGGATGAGAATGCTTTTCCATGATAGCTTTCTGTTGCGCCTTTCTCTTACTTCGACCCATCGATTCTCCTCCACTTTACAAACGTTTTCTGATCGGATATCTAAGCCATTAAATACAATATAGAAGCCCCTCGTAAGGATACACACCCAGCCCGCCGAAGATTGCCGGATCCCGGACGCCGCATCAATAGTTGGCAGCTAGTTCCTACCCAGGCTTATTCTCTTGATCACACGCTAGTAGCCCGCCCAACAACGTCCATCAGCTTTGAGTAATCCGTAACGACATCGTATTTCACGCGATCTTCACTGATCCTTTGATTTATCTCGTCGAAGAACTTCCGGGCGCACTCGATCTTCGTTTTCTCGATCTCACGCAGCTTCATAGACGACATGGAGCCTTTGGTTTCGGCTATAAAGTAGATATGCCTGACACTTCCGGCGCTAAAGGATATCGCCCAATCGGGGTTATAGTCACCGACAGGCGTCGGGATCAGGAAGCCGCGCGGCAACTTGGCATACACGACGACTTCATGGCTCGTATCCAGCTCCTCTACAAACTTACTCTCCACATCGGAGTCCGTTATCGCATAATCGTAGACGTGGTTCTTGAGTTTCGCCGTAGCACGGGAGAAATCTTGGCCAGTCTGGTTGGCGGTGAAAATGTCGGCGTCGTAGCACTCACCCACCTCGTTGTATGCAAGGCGCTCAATCACCATGGTTGCTTTCTGTTCAGTAATAAGACGAGTAGCCTCCGCGATGAAGTGTTCAGGGTTCTTTTGGAACTGCGCGAAAACCGCCGCCTGTGCTTGACTAAGTATTGCCGCCGTGGTCTCTCTGGTCAAATGAGCGTTTTCAGCAATTTTTCCTACGAGATCGTACTTTACCAATGAATGAATAGAATCTCCGTACTCATTCTTGGTCTCCTGAACTGAAAATCCATCACCGCCACGAAGCTGCTCATCGGTTAAAGCATCCTGCTGAACACCCGCTTGGACGGTGTACTGCAAAGGGGTCACCCGCAACTCTTTGTCTAAAGTACCAACGCACTTTTTAACTAGCTCCTCCGAATCAAAATCAACCCGATATACAGCCTTGCGATTGATACGCTCCCACAGAGCCCGGAACTCCTTCTTCTCGAAGTTCGCGTTCAGGGGGTTGGTCTTGGGTTTACGTCCGTCATCCACCTTCGGTAGTTGAGCGTCGCTGAAGACACTGTCGATCAGTTGGAAAACCTGATAGGCATGAGGCTTCAGGTCTTCTGGCAGCTCTGCGAGCGTTCCGGAGTCCTTGGCATCATGGTATGCGTCGGCGATCTGGTCGGCATCGTCAGTGTAATCGTTCTTTATTAGGTAACGATAAATCTGTTTCGCCATGGCAGCGGTGACTTCGACCACCCCTTGATCTGTCGTGATCGTCTTTCCGGTGAAGTAGGCCTCTGTCGCCTGGCGTGGGCGCGACGACAAGGTCTCCGAAATCTCTTTCTGCAAACCCACCACGAAGTCTTTGTAGCTCTCACTCGCGACCACCGTAAGCACGTTGATATCGTGTACCACGGCCGGGTGATCCATGCGGTCACCATGCTGGTCGACGCTCAGGCGTAACCCACGCCCCACTTCCTGGCGGCGAGAAATGGTGTTGTCGCTGTGCTTCAGCATGCACATAACAAATACGTTCGGGTTGTCCCAGCCTTCGCGAAGTGCGGAGTGGGAGAAGATGAACCGCGTCGGTTCTTCAAAGGCCAGCAGGCGTTCCTTGTCCTTTAGAATCAGGTCGTAAGCGTCTACGTCATCGGAATCAACGGATCTCGCACCGACGGCTGGGTCCTTCATCCGCTTGGTCCTTTTGTCGATCGAGAAATAACCATTGTGGGTTCGACCGGGTTCAATATCTGCCAAATACTTCCGGTACTGCTCGTTATCGATAGCAAGCTCAGAAAGGTACTCGTTTTTCAGCAGATCGTACTCCTCCTCGAAAACCCGCGCGTATTCGCCTTTCTCATCAGGTGCGTCGTAGTCGCGATATTTTGCCACCTCGTCTATAAAGAACAGTGACAGCACCTTGATGCCCTGCGCAAAGAGCTGCTTTTCTTTGTCCAGGTGTGCCTTGATCGTCTCACGAATCTGTATACGACGGACGTCACGCTCCGTGACATCACCATTCGCCTCGCCGGCCTTCAGTATTTCCCCGTTGGTAAACTCCACTGTGTCGTTTCGTTCATCGATCTGGCTGATTGTAAAGCCTTGGTATTGGTCCAGCTCGCCAGAGATCGTAAACAAATCGTCGCGAAATGCCATCCGCCGAAGCTGTCGTTTGATCTCGCCCGACTTCAGCTTCACCTCCAACTCAATCCGAGCCACCGGGGCATGCTTCGAGATGTCGATACCTTCGAGATACAGGTAGGCACTGGTTCCAGCGAGCCCACGGGTTTGAATGCCGCGAACCGCGATTTTTTTCACCAGCTTTTGGTTATAAGCGTCGAGCGCGTCCAACCGGTGTACCCGGTTGTGTTGGGTACGGTGGGTAGCCGAGTAACGCAGGATAAACAGCGGCTTGAACTTCGGTAGGGCCTCCATGGTGGCCGCACCCTGCATCTTCTGTGGCTCGTCCAGAATCAAAATCGGCCGGTTCGACGCAATTACATCGATTGGCTTGCGCGACTGAAAGTCGTCTAATTCATCATAAATACGACGATTGTCCTTGCCCCGCGCGTTGAACGCCTGGATGTTCATGATCATCACATTGATTCCGGCATCCGAAGAGAAGCTCTCGACTTCATGCAGGCGCTTGGAATTGTAGATAAAAAACCGCGCCTTCTTGCCGTAGGTTTCAGTGAAGTGCTCGGCGGTCACTTCGAAGGACTTGTACACCCCTTCGCGGATGGCGATAGAAGGCACGACGATAATGAACTTTGACCAGCCATAGCGTTTGTTCATCTCGAAGATAGACTTAATATAGCAATAAGTTTTACCCGTGCCCGTCTCCATCTCCACATCAAGGTGAACGCGGGTCGCAGCCAGGGCGTCCTTCTTGTAAGCTGCGGGGGCGGGCACACGCTCACCCTTAGCATTAAAGGTCGTAAAGTCCGTCAATGACTGCGAGCCAGGTAGGTTCTGCCTACGCTGGACCTTCTGAATATTGTCCAGGATCTGCGCTTCGGTCAGCGCCAAGTCGGCGTTCTTGAAACCCTCCTCAAAGGCGCTGGCTTGCGCCTTGCGTCCGGGATCGATGCGATAATTCAGGCCCGAAGTCATGGGCTGTCCGGCGAAGCACTCCACCACATCGTTGACGGCGTTGGTCTGATATGACTGGACCTTGAACTTGAGTTTCATGGCATCCTCTTTCTGCATTCTTTCTGCATTTTGTTAGCTTCGACCACTTTGCAGAAAGGCATAACCAATTGATTTTTAAGAGAAAATGATATTTTAAGGAACATATTCATTCTGCAAGTTTCCATTCTGGCCTGCTTCGTGAACCAGCGTTAAAAATAACCCCTTGGCGTCTTAATTTGGTCAGTAAGTTGCTGATTTTTATTACTTTTTGCTCATTAGACAAGGCGTCGCTCAGCTTATCGAACAGTAATTTATCGATATCGGCGCGGCTGGCCCCGCCAGACTGCCGAAGGTAATCAGTGACCTGCTTGGCGTAAAACTCATCATCCTGGGCTCGGGTACGGATGTAATCCACCATACTCCCGGTGGCCTTGGCGACGCTGGCCGATACATGAAAGCGGGGCTTGCGCCCTTCAATCAGGCCGGCACGCTTCAGCCGGGCCACAGCCTCATCGGGAATCGGCAGCTTTTTCTGTACCCGGTCCAGAGCCAATACATCCGCAAGCGGCAGGTCGGTTTTCTGTATCAATAGCCGGCTATAGGCTGGGTCCACCACACCACCGTAGATGGTCAGGCTGACCGCACTGGGCTCCCCAAGCTCATAGTCCGGCATGGGAAAGTAACGCTTGGCCTGGCGGGCGTACATGTCGTGAATGCCGTAGCCCATGGTATCAATCATGTTCAGCTCAGCCATGGCCTGTGCCAAGAAGGGATTGCGGTAGCGGCGGGGGATGCGGTTGCCCTCCAGATAGTCTCCCGGAGCACCCTCGAAGAAACTGCCCTCATTCTCAAATATCAAGCGGTCGGACTGCTCAATCACCACGACCCGGCCATTACGGGTGTAATCTTGGTGCGCAATGCAGTTGTGCAATGCTTCCAGCACGATTTTCTGGTCATACTTGGAGACTTCAATCGGCATTAGCTCGTCTTGGGGCAACAAACGCAGCTGGATATTGCGAATACGCTGATACAGCTGGGTGGTGGTCAACAGAAACGGAGGTGCGAAGTGCTGATAGGCCCGCTCGGTCCCCTCCAGCTTCCAGGTCATCTGAGCTGGGTGCGGCGACAGGTGCCAGACTGCCTCGGGCTTGCCCAACAACAGCAGCGCCGTGCGCGTAACCTGGCCGTTCAAGGTAATGCGCGCCCGGTCCAGGAAGGTCGCCAGCGGCCAGCTCATAACCTCTTCGGGACTGAAGCGGTTGGCATACTTCCTGACAAAGGCCTTTCGCGCCCTGGCCAGCGCCGATTCGTCCAGATCGGTCAGACTGGCCGCCGGCACCAGTTGCGCGCTCCAGTCCTGCGCTAGGGTCTGCTGGCGAATCTCATCCAGCTTGTCCAGCCCTAGAGAACACAGACTTTCGCCCGCTCGGGCGTAATAGTGCCCTTTCCACGCAATCGGGATACCCCTTGGCGCTGCGGGAATCTCGAACAGCAACACCCGCCCGCCTGCATGCTGCAGCTCATGGATATCGCGGAAGGAAACGCTGGGCTCGGTGCTTTGCGCCACTTGCTGTTTAAGGCCGTGTAAGCGCTCTGGCTCTTGCCGGTAGAGAGTACCCACCACACCACGGGTTTTATTACTAACACCGAAGACCAGCCACGCACGCTCCAGCCCCCGCAGATTGGCTTCATTGCTGAGCGCCGAAAAATACTCACCAATCTTGTTGGTGTCGTAATCATTGCCAGCCTGCTTGAACTCCACCACCTCGTTCTCCCAGGTGCTGATCAAGGTCTCAAGCAGCGCATTCAGAGCTTGCTCGTCCATGCCGCGACTCCTTAGAGACTTCTGACTTCAGTGGTCGGCGAAAGCTGACGGAAGACCTGTTCCACGTTGATTTTTACCGCGTCGGAAACAAAGCCGTTGTCGCGAAAAACAACCCGCAGGGGCTCATGGCCAGCCAGCTCCTTAACCAGATCTTCTGTAACACCCTTATCGAAACAGGCAACCAGCGCGTTCTCGTCTACGAAGAAGACGGTTTTGCCCTGCACTGTTTCGCGGCGAATGGGTAGGGTCAAGTCAACGCCCCAGTCGACCAATACCTGGAATAGCAGGTCCTCTGGTGTGCGGTCCTCCTTCACGTTATCGACTGTATCGAGTAAATCTGATTGCCTCAGTTCGTCCGGGCGGTAATAGACATCCTTCATGTTCGAAGTATCGACCTTAAGCTCCCGGAAACCAACATCGCGATTCCAGGCAGGATGGTATTCGTTTTCAAGGATCTTCTTCCCTGCACGACGAATGCGTTCCTTTGCGAGTTCGGCGATATCACGGTATCCCGCTTTGTACGCGTTGGAAGCTGACCCGACCTCTTCGGGTAGCTGAACCATAATAAACTTGCGCGCACCGCCATCTTCTGCATTTAGGGTCATTACGGATTGCGCTGTCGTCGCTGAGCCTGCGAAGAAGTCTAATACAATAGAGTCCTCTCTAGTCGCTATTTTCAAAAGGCGAGCAATAAGATCTGGCGACTTTGGGAAGTCCATAACTGCAGCCCCGAAAAGATCTTTGACAGCTTTACGACCATAGTCGTTTGTGAACTCCTTGTCAGTCCACAACGACTTCACAAGACTTTTCGCTGTTTTCCCGTCATCACTATTCAAATAGTCCTTTCTATGAATACGCCATTCTTCACCGCGAGGTTCTGCCAACAAAAGGTGCGCTTCCGACTTTACCTTGTCCTTTCCCCAAGTCCAGCAAGTCTGAACGCCATTTGGCGCATCAGGCCAAACTTCGAAAGTAAAATCTTCAGACTTAGTGATTGAGACTGCGCCACTCTCAGGGTTTACATACAACGGGTAGTAAAGATTTGGCCTAGTCGTCGGATTAAACGCCTGATTTCGATTGCGCAAGCCAAGCAGGCGATATGGACCTCGATCGTCTGACCGATTGTATTCTTCAACCATGCGCCCCTCTTTCTCAAGTCCCCGGATAGCGGCGCCGTTCATGCCGTCCTTTGCAAACACTAAAATTGACTCGTGCGTCTTGGCGACAAATCTATCAAGATGTCGGCCTCGCGGATTAACCAAAACGGCTAGCTGAGCGATAAAGTTCTCATCACCAAAAATTTCACAGCCCAAACGGATTAGATTATGGGCTTCGTTATCATCAATACTGATAAACATGACCCCATCACTAGATAGTAGGCGCTTGCACAATAAAAGCCGAGAATACATCATTGTCAGCCAATCGCTATGAAACCTACCATTCGCTGATGTGTTGGCAATGAGTCGGTTTCCTTCGCTATCCTTTTGCTGAGAGCGAATGAGGTATTCTCCTTCAGCCTCCGAAAAATCATCTTCGTAAATGAAGTCGTTCCCAGTGTTATATGGCGGATCGATATAAATCATTTTTATCTTTCCCAGGTATGTCTCCTGGATAAGCTTGAGGGCTTCCAAATTGTCTCCCTCAATGAATAGGTTCTGCGTAGTACTAAAACGGGGGCTGCTTTCCGTGGAAGGTCGAAGCGTTTTTGTCACCGGCGAGTTTCCCAGTGCAAGCGCCTCTCGCTTACCGGGCCAGTCTAGGCGATAGCGTTCCTGAGGGCCCTCAACAATATGGCCGCTCAGCTCTTGCTTCAACTGATCAAAGTCCACCACTAGGCGCAGATTCCCGGTTGTCTCTTCGCGAGCCTCAGTTACGCAACCAGGGAAGAGCTTCCTAATTTTGGCGATGTTCTGTTGGCTAAGGTCGGGACTATGCATTTTCAGTTTGTTGGTTTTCGGTTTTTCAGCCATGTTTCTTCTGTCCTTCATTCGTTGATTCGATCAAGGCATCGAGCTCCGCCTTCAACCCCCGTAACTGGCGGTTAAACTCTACCTTTCGGTTAAATTGCTTTTCCCGCTGAACGCGGGCTTCCAGCCGCTGGCATTCGCGCTGCATTCCGACGACCCGGCTGTGGCGCTCCACCAAGGCCGCCATGGACTCGCCCGAGCGGGTCGACACCGGAATCAGTAGCCGCAATACCTGCTCGTACAGCCGAGGTAAATCCAACGCAATTGGCAGCGGCGCCCGTGGCATGTCCGCTGGCAGCCAGTCAGTGGCGAAGTAGTCGTCGATCACCCATTTGTTGGCGTCGGACTCACTGGGCCGCTTGTAGGTGGCCGCCACCCGAATGGCATCACGGGGCGCGCCGTCCTCGCGGCTGGCGGTCACCTCGAAGATCAGCGGAAAGCCGATGGCACGGTCAATGCAACGCAGCACCTCAACCGGCAGCGCATCCGCCACTCCGGCCGGCTTCAGCGCTACTCTGAATATCTGGATCTCGGGCACTGCCCTGCTACCCTGCAGGTTCAGTGTCTCCGGCGCCAGCTTGTACTGCCAGGTGATTCTAGCGACCTGGGCTGTGAGTTGATCGCGCACCCTGCGGCCTGGCGTGCCTGCACCCACAATGCGGTTCTTAGGCACGACCCGACTCAGCCGCGCACGCTCAGGGTAGTCTAACAGCGCTGGGTGGCTGGCCTCTCCGCTCATCATGTCTCCTGAACGACGATGAAGGATAGCAGCTCGAAGTCATCCAACCCAGCGATGGGGTTGGTGAGTGCACTGGTGCGCGAACCTGTGAAGAGGCTGTCCAAATCCTTCTCGTCTTGCACCTGAATGATGCTGCGGATAGCCTGGTCGAGCAGGTCGGAGTAAAAGTACATATTGCGACCGTCGTCTGTGGCCCGGTTAAAGGGCTGACATGCCGCTTGGATAGGCTCAGTGCGCCCCCGGCAAGCGGAGCGGGCCAGGTCCAGCAAAGGCTTGACTTCGGTATGGTTGGCAATGATCTCGCCGTCGTTGGCGATGTAGACCAGGTAAAACGGGTGCAGCCGGTTCTGTTGCTGAATGTTAACCGCGTGGTTACGGTTGCGCAGGGTAAAGATCGCCCCCGGCACCAGGTCACTATCCCAGTTTGTCGGCACGACAGCGTGCAGGCCGCTGGGCAGGTTAGCCAGCTCGCCATGAGTTTTGATGTAGTTGAGCAGGTCCATGCGGAAGTCGTTCAGCCCCAAGTCCGTGATGGAGACGCCTGTTTTAACGTCTTCCATATCGATCACTTCTTCTTGGAGGCGGCGAAGCTGCTCTTTGCGGTAGGCGATTTCGCTGGATTCGGTGTTGAGCAGGTTGTCGTCGCCAGTGGCGGTGGCATCGACGATCACCATGCGGTTCTCGACACGCTCTTTGAGGTTAATGTATTCGTCCAGGCTGATGTCCGGCCAATAGTTGACGAGCTGGATACTGGCATTCGGCGAGCCGATTCGGTCGATGCGGCCGAAGCGCTGGATGATGCGCACCGGGTTCCAGTGGATGTCGTAGTTGATCAGATAGTCGCAGTCCTGAAGGTTCTGGCCTTCGGAAATGCAGTCGGTGGCGATCAGGAGGTCGATCTCGTTCGGCTCATCCGACAGGACATGGTGTTTTTCCTTCGCCTGCGGAGCGAACAAGGTCAGTAGAGACTGGAAATCATAGCCCCGGCCAAGCGTGGATTTGGGTGCTTCGGAGCCAGTGACGATAGCGCTGTGCAGTCCGTGGTCTTCAAGAATCCCCGGCACCAGCTGGTTGTAGAGGTAGTGCGCAGTATCGGAAAAGGCCGTGAAAATGACGATCTTCCGGTTTTCGGGATTGATGGGCGCATTGATCTTGTTGTTGAGTTGCGCTTTGATGTGCTGCAGTTTGGCGTCGTCTTCCGGAGTTACTTTTTCCATCTCGGCCAATAGCGCTGCGAGAACGCCAAGATCAGCCTCAAGGTCCCGCTCCCAGGACGGCAAGTCCATGTCGGCCAAGTTGATGCGCACCTTTCCACCGATACTGTCGTCATCAGCGGGCAGCCATTCCTCATCTTCGGGCTCTGCATCCTCAAAACCGGCGGTGACATCCGCGAAGCCGGCATCGCGGCCAGTTTCCTTATAGGTGGCGATCTTTTCCAGCGTGCGAGTGTGATTATCCTGCAGTTTTTTCAAAGTCTTACGGAATGCTTCTACCGAGCTCTCCAGGCGCTTGAGCAGGTTAGTGGTCATCAGAGCCTGAAGACTGCGCTCCCGGTCCGCCTGCTTGAGCCGGCCGCCACCGCTGGACACCTCGGTGTCGTAAAGTGCCTCGTACTTTGCTAACCGGCTGGGCAAGATGTAATTCACAGGGGCATAGACCGCGAGCTTGACCATGGTCAGTTGCGCGTAGATTTCATTGAAGCCGATGACATCGGTACGCTGCGTCAGTGGCGGATGGAAGGCCAGGGGCTTGCGGCGCTCAGGGAAACTGCCAATCTCTGTCGTATCGTAGAAGTGCTCGATGTGTTTTCTGGATCGGGCGATGGTGACACTGTCCAGCAATTCGAAGAAGTCAAAGTCCAACGCCTCCAGAATCGCCCCTGCGGTGCGCTCTTCCGGCGGCATCCTAGACCAAGCGTTGAATGCAGTCTGTGCGCGGCGGAATATTTCCTCAATGTCTGTTTCTGTCCGCAGCTTTGCGGTGAGCGCATCGGATTCACCCTCATAGGCAAGAGCTAGCTGGTTTCGCAGGTCGGTAAAACGGTTGTTGACCGGCGTTGCGGAAAGCATTAAGACCTTGGTCTTGACCCCTTCGCGGATCACCTTGTTCATCAGACGCTGGTAGCGGGTTTCTCGGTCTTTGAAAACATCGTTGTTGCGGAAATTGTGCGATTCGTCGATCACCACTAGGTCATAGTTGCCCCAATTAACCCGGTCCAGTCGGGTGCCGAAGGATTCCCCGCTAGTACGCTGAAGATCGGTGTGGCAGAGGACCTCGTAGTTGAATCGGTCCTTAGCCAGGGGGTTAGTGGTGAGATTGCGGTTATAATTTAACCAGTTGTCAGCGAGTTTCTTGGGGCAGAGGACCAGTACGGAGCGATTGCGCAGCTCGTAATACTTGATGACCGCAAGGGCTGTGAACGTCTTCCCAAGGCCTACGCTGTCAGCCAGGATGCAGCCGTTGTAAGTTTCCAGCTTGTTGATGATGCCGGTGGCCCCGTCACGTTGGAAACTGTACAGCTTGTTCCAGATAAGGCTATCCTGATAGCCGGTCCGGTCGTTGGGCAGGACATCTTCGCTGATGTCTCCCAGAAACTCATTGAAAATGTTGTAGAGCATCAGGAAGTAAATGCGCTCGGGAGAATTTTCTTGGTACACCGATGCGATGTGCTCACACAGCCTATCGGTCACATCTTCAATTTTTTCGGGATCACTCCAAATCTGGTCGAACAAGCGCAGAAAGTTGGCCGTGTACGCCGGGTCATCAAACCGATTGACGAAGTTGGAGACGGCGTCGCCTTGCTGATAACCCAGGTCGACGGCGGTAAAGCCGTGCAGGGGCTGATAGACCGCCTCTTCATTTTCTGCCTCAACGCAAGCGAACTGTTGCATGGGTGCTTTGCTACGATTGGATCGGAAAACAGCCTTACGCTGCATCCAGTCAGCGCATTCCCTAGCAATGGCTCGCTGGGTCAGCTGGTTCTTCAGCTGAATTTCAAACTCACTGCCGTAAAAGCTCCGCTCCCGCTCGGCCTTTGGGATATGAAATTCCCGGCGGACCTTGCGACCGCTGTCAGTGACTTCGTCGGGGACGAATGTCGGAGAGGTGAAAATGAACTCCAAGGATTCAATGGATTCGAGCTGCTCCTTCAGTTCCGCAAAGGCGTAGATGGAGAAACAGGACGCCGCAATCTTCAGCTTCGCACCTGGCTCGATACTGCTTCGAAGGTCGTCCCCGAGAAGGTCGTTGATATTATCAATCAGCTTCATGGGAACTCCGTGGCATTGCCGAGTGCGTTTGCTGATCAATCCAGCGCTCGATATCCTGGCGCCGAAAACGCCAACTATTGGCCACTTTGAACGCCGGGATTTCTCCCTTAGCGGCGAGTCGATAGACAGTACGCTCGTGGACTTTGAGGAATTCCGCCACCTCTTTAAGAGTGATTACGTCGCCTGCCACCTGCCGAGTCCCGTGTCAAAATAGTACAATAGGGGACAATATAGGCCACGAGCATTAAATGTCAAATTAACCGCCAGTTTGATGTGAGCCCGCGTTTTCAGCACGGCCAAGCCAAAATTTTTCAAACCTATATCACCCCCATGACCCCGGCCCCAGCACGCCGGTAAACCCTGGTTGATATAGGAGATACGGCTATGCACACCGCATGCCCTCGTTGTAATTCCCACCGCATTATTCCCAGCCGCTATGGCCGCAAGGTCGGTGGCACCGTTGGCACTACTGCTGGCGCTATCAGTGGAGCCATTAGTGCTACCAGTGGCGCCCGATTGGGCTACACCGTCGGCGCGATCGCGGGCCCGGCGGGTGCCGCCTCTGGCGCGGTGCTTGGCGCCATTGTGGGCGGGCTCTCGGGCTGCGTCGTCGGCGTGAAGCTCGGCGACAAGCTTGATGAGGAGGTATTCCAGGCCTACCGCTGTCTGGGCTGCGAGCACCGGTTTTAACCCACCCCCACTGATCAAACTTTGCTCAGACCTTCGTGGGTCTGGGCTCTTTATTCCGTAGGAGAACCACTATGGCACACCTCGTTGAAAACATGGCCTATGTCGGCCAGACCCCGTGGCACGGCCTCGGCCGTCAATTGGATTCCGGCCTTCCCGTTGATGACTGGGTCATTCAGGCCGGCATGGACTGGGAGATCCAGGAATCCCCGGTGCGCTTTATTGCCGGGCAGCGTGAGTACCTGGGCGAGATCAAGCCCTTCGACGATCACAAGGTCCTGTATCGCTCGGACACCCACGACCCACTGTCGGTGGTGGGCAACCGCTACAAGGTGGTCCAGCCTCGGGAGATTCTGGAGTTTTACCGGGACCTAACCGAACGCTCCGGCTTCGAGCTGGAGACGGCGGGAGTGCTCAAAGGCGGGCGCAAGCTCTGGGCCCTGGCCCGCACCGGGCAGTCCACCACGCTCAAGGGCAAGGACACCACCAAGGGCTATGTGCTGCTGGCCACCGCCTGTGACGGGACCATGGCCACCACCGCTCAGTTCACCAGTGTGCGGGTGGTGTGTAACAACACCCTGGCTGTGGCACTGGGCAGCGGCGCGGGTGCGGTGAAGGTGCCCCACCGTTCGGTGTTTGATGCCGAGGCGGTCAAGCAGTCGCTGGGAATTACCGTCTCCGCGTGGGATGAGTTTATGTACCGGATGAAGCACTTGAGCAACCGCTCCGTTAAGGACAGTGAGGTGCGCCACTTCCTGCTGCGGGTGATGGGCGATCCAGATACAGCCTCCATCAGCAAGGGCACCGAGCGCAATATGGCTCGCGTGCAAGCGCTGTATGACGGCCAGGGCCTGGGGGCGGATCTCGCCTCTTCCAAGGGCACCGCCTACGGCCTGCTCACTGCCGTCACCCAGTTCGTGGACCACGAGCGCCGGGCACGCAGCCAGGACAATCGGCTGGACTCCGCCTGGTTCGGTCAGGGCGCAGCGCTCAAAGGCCGGGCTCTGAACCAGGCCCTGCTGATGGTCGCCTGAGCCCACGGCTCCACTCTTCCTTCTTTACTTACCGTCAAACCTCATAGAAGCCCCAGCCACCGACACGCGTGGCTGGGGCTTTTGTGCGTTTGGGAGACTCGACAATGAAAGCACCCCGTATTACCTCACCCAAGCAACGGCCTGCCCTGCGGCTGGTCTCCACCAAAGATCTGAGCCGGAACGACTGGCTCAAGGTTCGCCAGACCGGCCTCGGCGCCAGCGACGCGGCCGCCGCCGTGGGCCTGAACCCTTACCAATCCCAGCTTGAGCTGTGGATGATCAAAACCGGCCGGGAGGATCAGCTCCCCTCGGTCGATCCCGATGATAATGGCTCCCCCATGTACTGGGGCCATATTCTCGAACCGATTGTGGCCACCCACTACACCAAGCGCACGGGCAACAAGGTGCGCCGGGTGAACGCCGTCTTGCAGCACCCCGATAAAGACAAAGCCTGGATGCTGGCCAACCTGGACTACTCAGTGGTGGGCGCATCCGATGTTCAGATACTCGAATGCAAGACCGCCGGGGAGTTTGGGGCTCGGCTATGGCGCGACGGCGTACCGGAATACGTGCAGTGCCAGGTACAGCACCAGCTGGCAGTCACCGGCAAAGCCGCCGCCGATGTCTGTGTGCTGCTCTGCGGCCAGGAGATTCAGGTGCACCGCATTGAGCGGGACGATGCGCTGATTGCTCGATTGATCGAACTGGAGCGCAAGTTCTGGGACTACGTGGAAACCGACACCCCACCCCCAGCGGATGGCTCGGAGTCGGCCGGGGCCGCCTTGCGGTATCTGTACCCCCAGGACGACGGCGAGACGGTGGACTTCACCGATGACCCGCATCTGTGCAACGTGTTCGATCAGCTGGTGACGGCCCGCCATAAGCTCAAAACCTTGACCCAGCAGGAGGAGCTGCTCAAGCAGACTCTCCAGCAGGCCATGAGCGAGGCAACCCGAGCCACCTTTGCGCGGGGCTCGATCTCCTGGAAGCGGAGCAAGGACAGCAAAGCCTTGAATACCGATGCCCTGATGCGGGACCTGCCGGAGCTGATGAACGAGTACCACACCACTCGCCCCGGCAGCCGGCGCTTTCTGGTTCGCTCGACTGACTGAGCGGGTGTGTCCGCGCTCAGCTCTACGACTCCCTTCTATCCACTCCTTCTTTATCCATTCCCTTGGGTGAGCCGTTCTGCGGCTCGCCCTTTTTTAACGCTATGAGGATACCGCCATGATTAAAGGCCTTGCGATTACCCCGCCGGTCATCGGCCGAATCAGTATTGGGCGCGTGACCGAAAAGAACGGCATGCGTCTGCCGGAGAAAGACGATCAATTTACCTTAACCACCCAGGTGCAGAGCCCAGAGGGATGGTTGCTCCATCCACTGGATGCTGAACTGCGGGACCAGACTGAGACCGGCAAGCTGCGCACGATTCCGGTCACCCTGCCCTTTAGCGACCCCGACCTGAACTTCCGGGCCGAGTACACGTTGTTTGACCGAAGCACCGGTCGACCGGTCTGTGCCGGGGACGGCGAGCAATGTCGGCGTCGCCACGAGGAAGTCATGGAGCAGTTGCCCTGCCCGGCTCCCGCGCATTGCCAGTTCGCCGCTGGTGGCAAGTGCAAGCCCTACGGGCGGCTGAATGTGATGGTGGGTGACTACGACCCTCTGGGCACCTTCATCTTCCGCACCACCGGGTTCAACAGCATCCGTACTTTGATGGCTCGGCTGAGGTACTTCCAAGCCGTCTCCGGCGGACTGCTGGCCTGCCTGCCACTGGAGCTTCGCCTGCGCGGTAAAAGCACCACCCAAAGCCATAGGACACCGATCTTCTATGTCGATCTCGGTATCCGCGAAGGTCTGACCCTGGAAGCGGCTATCACCCAAGCGCGCGAAACCGCTCAACAGCGACATGAGTCTGGCTACGACCAGGACGCCTTGGATCAAGCGGCACGGTCGGCCCTGGCTAACTCCGCCTTCGAGGACGACGAGGACGAAACCCCAGTTATTCTGGAGGAGTTCTACCCCGACGCCACTACGAAGCCACCGGCTAACACCGCGCACCCCCTCTCCCTGGCCGACAAGCTCGAACAGCGTACAAAAGCGCAATAACCCTTTTCTCTCCCCTGACCGGCCCACTCATACACCGGCGGCGTTCATTCGCTGCCGGGGGCCGCCCTATGCGAGGACATTCTGATGAAAGACACAAATACCCCGGATACTCTGCCTTTCTACCCACCCGCCAACAAAGGCGACGACCACCATGGCCTGTCTGAAGCACTGGTACTAGACTGGGCTGAGGTGATCCTGCAGGAGCGCTTCCTGCGCAGCAACTACTTGGTCAGCCCCGACTTGGCCCGCCGCTACCTGCGGGTGGCGTTTGGCAAAGAAGACCGGGAAGTCTTCGGCATGGTTCTGCTGGACAACCGCCACGGCGTGCTGGATATCGCCAAGCTGTTCTACGGAACCATTGACGGCGCTTCCGTCCATCCCCGCGAAGTGGTGAAGACAGCGCTGAGCCACAACGCCGCTGCGGTACTACTGGTTCACAACCACCCCAGCGGCAACCCCGAACCCAGCACCGCCGACCGGCGGCTGACAGAGCGGCTGAAGGAAGCCCTTCAGTTGGTGGACGTTCGGGTCATTGACCACATGGTGGTTGGGAGTGATGAGGTGGTGAGTTTTGCGGAGCGGGGGTTGATATGACACCACTGGTACGCTCGGTCAATGCCGAGCGTACCAGTGGTGTTCAACTCCTTTTTTTGCAGTCTTCCCCAAACTTATACTCAAGCCTGAGAAAATATCCACTCCATCAGGAATCAATTTAGCAATACTAACCCTTTAACGCATGCCCTCTCCAAAGGTAATACACAACCGGCAACACCAGCAGAGTCAGAACCATCGCGCTCAACATACCGCCCACCATTGGAGCCGCAATTCGGCTAACAACTTCTGCACCTGTGCCAGAGCTAAACATAATGGGCAGCAAGCCAGCAAAAGTGGAAACCCCCGTCATCATCACTGGTCTGACACGTAGCCCAGCTCCGTGTGTCACGGCTTGAATTAGTTCCTCTCGACGGAATGGCGCTCCTTTCTCTTTGCAATCACTTACGAATTGACTGTACGACTGATTGAGATAGGTCAGCATAATGACGCCAATTTCTACCGCGACACCCGCGAGAGCGATAAACCCGACCGCCACAGCTACAGAGAAATTGAAATTCAAAAGGAACATTAACCAGATGGACCCGATTACAGCAAGCGGCAAGGTTCCTAGAATTATGGCTACTTCAGCGAAGCTCCTGAAGTTCATGTACAGCAGTATGATGATAATAGCCAAAGTCAGCGGTATTACATAGGTCATCTTCTCCTTGGCGCGCTGCATATATTCATACTGGCCGGACCAGGTTACCGAATAGCCCGCCGGCAAATCCAGTTGTTCCTGAACGGTCACCATGGCCTGCTCAACGTAAGTGCCTACATCCACGCCTTCGATATCCACAAAAGTCCAGCCGTTGAGCCGTGCATTTTCACTCTTGATTGCCGGGGGGCCTTCCTCTACATATACCTTTGCCACATCGCCAAGTGCAATACGCTCTCCGGCGGGCGTAACAATGGGCAGCAATGCCAATTGTTCCGGCGAGTCCCGGTAATGCTGCGGGTAACGCAAATTGATCGGATAGCGTTCAAGCCCCTCAATCGTCTGCGACACATTCATTCCCCCAATGGCGGTAGCCACCACCTGCTGCACATCGGCAATATTCAGGCCATAGCGTGCCGCCTGTTCCCGCTGAATATCCACCTTGATATAGCGACCACCGGCCACCCGCTCAGAGTAAACCGAGGCGGTTCCGGGCACATCTTTAAGGACTTGTTCCAACTGCTGGCCAATGGCCTGGATTTCTTTCAAGTCCTCGCCCGCCACTTTAATACCTACCGGCGTTTTGATGCCGGTCGCCAGCATGTCAATTCGGGTTTTGATGGGCATCACCCAGGCGTTGGTCAGGCCGGGGAATCGTATTAGAGCATCCATCTCCTTTTTGAGTTTCTCTGTGGTCATGCCCTCGCGCCACTGGTCTTTGGGTTTGAGCTGTATGAAGGTTTCAATCATAGTCAGTGGCGCTGGGTCAGTCGCCGTGTCGGCACGACCGATCTTGCCGAACACGGTTTTGACTTCCGGCACCGTAGCAATCAACTTATCGGTTTGTTGCAGTAACTCCCTGGCTTTTCCGATGGACAGCCCCGGATAAGTGGTGGGCATATACATCAGGTCGCCCTCATCTAAGTCAGGAATAAACTCACTGCCGATTTGATTGACTGGCCAGATCCCAATCAAAAGTATCACAACAGCCATTGCAAGCGTGGTTTTGGGGAACCGCAAGACGCCTTTGAGCAATGGCATATAGCCAGCAATCAGTAGCCTGTTTACCGGGTTCTTGCTTTCGGCGACCACCTTTCCTCGAATGAAATACCCCATCAAAACCGGAACCACTGTAACAGCGAGCGCCGCACTGGCCGCCATGGCATAGGTTTTAGTAAATGCCAGCGGACTGAACATCCGTCCCTCCTGGGCCTCCAGGGTAAACACCGGAATAAAGCTTACGGTGATAATCAGCAGACTGAAAAACAATGCGGGGCCCACCTCCGAAGCCGATTTCGCCACTACTTGCCAACGGTTTTCCGGCGTCAAAGGCGTCCGCTCCATGTGCTTGTGCATGTTCTCGATCATAACGATGGCACCGTCAATCATCGCGCCTATTGCAATCGCGATACCGCCCAGCGACATAATGTTGGCGTTCAGACCTTGAAGATGCATCACGATAAAAGCCGTCAAAATGCCCAACGGAAGGCTGATGACAGCAACCAGTGATGACCTGACATGAAAGAGGAAAATGACGCAGATCAGCGCCACAATGGCAAGTTCTTCGAGCAGACTTTTCCATAAACTGTCAACGGCCCGGGAGATTAATCCGGAACGATCATAAACGGTGACAATCTCTACCCCTTCGGGCAAACCGCTTTTGAGCTTTTCCAGCTTTGCTTTGACGCCGTCAATGGTTTTTTGAGCATTTTCTCCCGAGCGCATCACCACGATACCGCCCACAGTTTCACCTTCACCATTGAGCTCAGCTATGCCACGGCGCATCTGTGGACCCACCTGGATCTCAGCCACGTTTTTTAGTAGCAGCGGCCCGCCGTTAGCGTTCACACCCAAGGGAATGTTACCCAGATCCTCCACGCTTTGGACGTAACCCGTGGCGCGCACCATATACTCTGCTTCCGCCATTTCCACCACTGAGGCACCGATCTCCTGGTTGCCACGTTGAATGGCGTTCTGAATATGCGACAGCGGGATATCAAAAGCACGTAGCTTTTCCGGATTAACCTTCACCTGGTACTGCTTGACCATGCCGCCAAGGGCCGATACCTCAGAAACGCCGCTCACCGTTTGCAGCTCGTATTTCAGGAACCAATCCTGCAGGCTGCGCAGCTGGCTCAAGTCATGCTTGCCACTGCGATCCACCAACGCGTAGAGGTAGACCCAGCCAACCCCGGTTGCGTCCGGCCCAAGTTGTGGCCGGGCGCTTGGTGGCAGTGTGGGAGCCACTTGGGACAGATACTCCAGCACCCTCGAACGGGCCCAGTAGGCGTCAGTATCATCATCAAAAATGACATAGACATAGGAATCGCCAAAAAAAGAATAGCCCCGCACGGTTTCCGCGCCCGGCACCGATAGCATGGCCGTGGTCAGTGGATAGGTGACTTGATCCTCCACCACCTGCGGCGCCTGCCCGGGGTAGTTGGTCTTAATGATGACCTGTACGTCGGATAGATCCGGGATCGCGTCTACGGGGGTATTCTTCACGGAATAGAGGCCCACACCCACCAGCATCAAGGTGCCCAGCAGCACGAAAAATCGATTGCTGATGGACCAACGAATGATGGACTCAATCATGACGATGCTCCTCGTTGTCGTGATGATCGTGTTCCATGGCGTCCTGGCTCATGCTGTCGTGGTCCGGCATAGACATCTCATCGTGGCCCTTCTCGCTCGGTTCCGGCATCGAGCCCTGGCCTCCCCCTTTATGCTGGCTGTGGTCCATTTCAGAAGATTCGGTATCGCCTGAAGATCCTTCACCGGGGATGTGAACTTGGCTCAAGCGGTAGTCACCGCCGCTATCGTTGACGATCTGTACATGCAGGCGCATCCCCGGCTCGAGATCCTCCATGCTGACGCCTTCCTCGACCATGAAATCCATGGTCATGGCGGGCCAATCCCAATCTGGTATCGGCTCGTGCTCGAGAGTGGCCATACGATGATCGGGCATCAGGCTGAGAATACGAGCGGAAACCCAAGTCGACGAGGGTTCAATGTCTTCTTCAACAGAGGCCTGTTCGCTCTGGTCGGGACGCGGCGTCATGCGTTCCAAATCTGCGGTTTTGCTGGATTCCGAGTCGATCAGGAATTGTGCGGAGGTGACGACACGCTCCCCTTCATTTAAGCCAGCCAGAATTTCCACGTGCCGCTCTCCGACGCGCCCCACTTCAACGACTACGGATCTAAACCTGCCCTCTCCTAGTGCCAACACCACGCGTGCTTGACTGCCGGTACGAATCAAGGCTTCACGTGGAATCAACAGGGTTTCCGCTCCCGCCTCGGTTTCAATGACCATCTGCGCGAACATGCCTGGTTTCAAGAACCCGTCGGGGTTGTGGAAGTGCACCCGGACCTGGGCTGTACGGGTTTCGGCATTGAGTGACGGATAGAGGTAATCTACCTGCCCTAACCACTCGCGACCGGGTAGATAGTCCAAGCGCATACGCACAGGATCGCCCTCACTGACCAGGTTCGCCTGGCGCTCAAACACCTCTCCGATCACCCAGATGTGCTCCAGCTGACCTATGCTCATCATATTAGTGCCGGGTTTGATGAACATGCCTTCACGCACCGAGAGATTCTCCAATACACCGGACTGAGGGGCCACGAAAGTGATGTGTTGATTAATCCTTCGGGTTTCACGCACCCGGTCGATTTCATTCTGAGGTAAATTCAACGCCAACAGCTGGTCTACCGCGGCACCTACAGCCACTGAATTGTCGCGCTTTAGCGCCATTAGCAGCTCTTCTTGGGCGTTGACCAGCGTGGGCGAATAGAGCGTGTACAAAGGTTCGCCTTTTTTGACCGGATCGCCAACCGCTTCAACGTAGAGCTTCTCAATCCAGCCCTCAACTCGCGGGTTGACATGCACCAAGCGATTCTCACTGTATTGCACATACCCGACGGTTCTAACCTCCGGCTGAAGTCTGCCGGAGTCAACCCTAGCGGTACGCACCCCGAGATTATTGACCACCACGGGGGAAATTTTGACGGTCCCAGGCTCATCCTTACCACTGCCCTCCTCATAAACCGGAACAAGGTCCATGCCCATGGGCGATTTGCCGGGTTTGTCGCGCCGATATTCGGCATCCATGGGTGCCACCCAGTACAGCGGTTGCCGTTCGCCCTCAGTGGCTGTAGTCCCATTTTCGTTGACGTCACTCAACAACCAGAATCCCGATACACCGAGCAACGCACCCACGGTTGTACCAAGCAGTACTTTAGTTAATGTATTCATTGTTTACCTTCCTAAAACGGTTCGATTGCCCTGCATCGTCCGACGAGGGCTCGGCGAGCAGGTAATTGATTTGGGCCATTATTTTCTGACGCTCCACCGCGATCACAAGTGCTTCGACTTTGGCATTCAGTTCGGCAATGCGCGCCCGGACGGCCTCGGCGAAGTCTCCGCTATCGTTGCCATAGGCCGCCAACGAAGCCTCTGCCTGGTCGGCCATTTGCGGTAGCAGCTGCTCGGTGTACAGCGCCAAGCGCTCATCGAGCCGCGTCAGCTGAACGCTCGCCGTTTCCAGTTCTGCCATCAGTTGGCGACGAAGCAAGTGCCTTTCGGTTTTGATGGCTTCGGCTCGATTCACGGCGGCGCTGACCTCCCTGTCCTGGCGGTTGCCTGTGAAAATGGGAAGATCGAACGTCACGCCAATTGAGAACAGATCAGACCGCTCGCGCCCCATGGGATCGCGGGCGCGAGAGCCGTACTGGGCGGTCAGGCCCCACTCGGGTTTGTATTTCTGTTCTGCCAAATCGACGCCGGTTTGGGTCGCGTCAATGCGCTGCTCCAGCGCCATCAGAGCTGGGTGATGGCGGATCAACTGGTAGCGTGCGTGTTCGTCAGCGGCCTCGATAGTCGGTATAGTAAGCGGCCTGGCGAGTGATGGCGTCGGCAGTATCGGCGCTAAGGGGACTCTTGCAGCAGCCCCGATCCATTCAGACAGGCGGCGCTGTGCGGCCTCTTTCTGCTGCTTTAGCGTTGTCAAGCGATCATCCAGACGGGTTAGCTCCAACTGCGCGCGAATGACATCCTGCTGACGGACCTGACCCAACGCCGACGAATAATGGGCCTCGGCAGATTCCACCAGTTGCTCGAACAACCCCCGATNCCGCTCGATCAATCGAATACTTTCCTGTGCCCTGTAGGCCTCTAGCCATAACTGACTGGCCGTTGCTTCCACCTTGGCGCGGCGATCTATCCTCAGCAGAGGGTGCTGTCCAGCAAGCTGCTGTTTTTGCCGTTTGGCAAGCGCCAGACTGTCACCACGTGGGAACATTTGCGTGACACCCACCGACAACTGAGTCATAGCCTCCTGGTTGATGTCGAAGCTATCTACGGGGAAATTGCCCGCCATCAGACTCACGCGGGGATCCGGCAAGCTCGCTGCGGCAGTCGCCTCATCATTGAGCGCCTGCTGGGTGTGCTTGCTGCCAGCAAGCCAAGGATCTGCTTCGANGGCGAGGGCTACCGCTTCTTCCAAGGTCAGCGATTCCGAAACCGGCTGAGCAAGGGCTGTAGCACTGCCCAAACCAAGTGACATAACGGATAGCATTATGACTAGNACTCTCATAACTGAACTTCCTGTTGATCACCCGGCTGATATTGCTGGGCGGGGTTCTCTACACTGACAAACACTTCGGTGTTGCCATCTTTTTTCATCAGCAGGACCTGATAAGCCCTAAACCGATCTTCAGCCTCCATCCCCGGACTGCCAAGGGGCATGGCGGGTACAGTCAGACCCACAGCATCAGACGGAGGGTTGGCCAGAAACTGTTGGATGTAGCGCGCCGGGATATGCCCTTCGAAGACGTAGCCTTGTGACGATACGGAGGTATGACAGGAGCGGAGATTGGGTGCGATCCGATACCGATCTTTTATGAGTTTCAGGCTTGATGGGTGTTGGACATCTGTTTCAAAGCCCTCGACATCTATATGGTCAATCCACTTTTTGCAGCAGCCGCAACTTCGACTTTTGTAGACGGTGAGCACCTCAGCGCCACCAATGGCCCGATCAGGATTAACGAATCTCTCCTCCACTTTCCCACAAGCAACTAGCAAGGGCAGCGTGAGCAACCCCAGCATCAGAATTTTAAGGCGTGATGAATGCATATTTGCCTCCCATGACAAATCGCCACTTCGTGTTCAGGTTTCAATTAAAAGGCAGCGCCGCTTCGCCTCCCTTTGGGACGGCACATTACCTTTAGTACTTGGTTAGCACGGATTAATTGAGTGAAATCAGGCGATTGGAGGTCTTAGAAAAGGGAAAATCGGTGCCAGAGGAAGGGCAAGGTAGCGCAAACCTGAAGCCTCAGAACGAGTCCCCAATGACTCCGGGGTAGTCACGGAAGAAGTCAACATCTGAATTGACAAGGCACATCCCACCACCGCACAGCCAACCCCCGATTTATCGGTATCGCAGCACGCCCCCTCTGCAGACTGCACGCTCTCGACAGNGCCCATTGCTTGGTGATCAGTGTGNTCGGCAANANCTTNTAAGTTCNTGGATAGCNCGNTCGCTCNATNATCCATAGTNCAANAGNNGNNCATANCCNTGGCAGAGGCCTNCCACAANANCGGNATTATTAGTAGAANTANAANAACTGTTNTCCGGTTCACCCANNCACNCCTTTGTCTGTNCNGAATCGGCGACANTCNCTATAANCTATANNGTCTCGTCTATATTGCCCGNACGATCTANANTTCCTGTGCGTCGGTGCAATAGTTCTACCCTANCGNTCTATCGCGTCACCCCTGCTCAAAAAGGCGGTCGCCCAAGCGTAAGATCTTTCAGCTACCATGATAAGAANAATAAAACAACAGAAAGATGACGTCAAGATTACAAATTTGTAATCTATTCGTCACGTCCTGGAAATGGGCTAACCTTCNNACTCTAGTTTTAAGTTGACCTGTGACCAGGACACAGGTCNACCATACCGATATTGATAGTTGAACCTATGTCTTTAACGCAGGACCTTGACGTGGATCAATATGAGAGCTAACACCCAAGGTTACCCTGTTTACATTGCTGACGAAAGGGATGTGACCCTATGCGTGTTAACCAACTGGCTAATGAGACTGGGGTAAGTGTAGATACTGTTCGCTACTACACCCGTATTGGATTTCTGAAACCAACGAAGAACCCGTCCAATGGCTACAAGGAGTACTGTGCCAAGGAAAAGCGTCGAATGAGGTTTATCCTCAGCGCCAGACAACTCGGCTTTTCGGTGAGCGATATCGCCGAAATCCTGGAAACCGCTGATCAAGGTGAATCCCCCTGTCCTCTCGCTAGGGGGCTTATACAGAAGCGTCTGGAGGAGAACGAGAAAGGCTTCCAAGATAGTCAGCGACTACGGCAACGTATGTACTCCGCAGTCAGGGATTGGGAAACAAAACCGGACCGGGCGCCAACAGGCAACATGATCTGTCATCTGATCGAGGAGTTCAGTGAGAGCGGGGAGGATAAACGTTCAGTGTGACACAATCATTGAATATCTAAAGCTTATTGACACAAACAGAGGCACAAGCGCATGCATGTAGGAACCTGGGGTCTGGCAATTATCGTCACGGTTGTTGTCTCATGGCTGATGTACCGATATCTAGCTCCGGCCAGCTGGAAAGAATGGACGCGCGCTGGCGTGCTGCAGGCCTTTATTATCGCCTTCTACGCTGAAATGTACGGGTTTCCTTTAACGATCTACTTTCTAACCCGATTCTTCGGCCTCGATCTGGCATGGAACGAAGGCGGCAACCTCTGGGCGCAATTGTTCGGCACTCCTACCGCGCACGTCATAGCCATGCTGCTCGGCTATAGCCTGGTATTCGTAGGAGCAACTCTGGTCGCGGAGGGCTGGCGCCGGATACATCAAGCACGGCGCCGTGAGACTCTAATGACCGATGGCATTTACGCGATTGTTCGCCACCCCCAATACACTGGCCTCTTTCTCATCGTGTTCGGTGAAGGGGTTGTGCACTGGCCGACGATTGTCTCACTGATCGCCTTCCCAGTAATTGTCCTAGCCTACACGCTACTGGCTCTGAAAGAAGAGCGGCAGATGCTGGAACAGTTTGGTGATGAATATCGGGCTTATCGACAGCACGTCCCGATGTTCATTCCCCGCCTCAATAAGTTGCAGCAGCAGGAGTTTTGAATGAGCTTAGAATTCACAACCATTATTAGTGGTATTGTTCTTCTGGCGGTTTTTGCGCTGGTGGGCTGGAACCTACGAAGAAAGCGTTCGCGATCTGAAAAAGCAGGGGAAAAGAATGAGCGTTGACTCACAACCTTCGAGCGCTGTGGCTAAGCTGACTGTGCCGGGCATGGGGTCGGACCACTGTGCGGGTATTGTAAAGACCTCGCTACAGCGTCTTGACAGCGTCGGCGACATTACAACCAATATCGCTAGCCACCGCGTAGAAGTCACCTACGACCCCTCGACGGTGGACCTGGACGATCTCCGCAAAGCTGTGGAAAACGCCGGCTACGACGTCGCCGCAGCCAACACTTCGGGGGCGGGAAAGAACGCCCAGCTTATCGTGCCGGGCATGGGCTCAGACCACTGTGCGGGCATTGTGCGTGAATCGCTCCAGCGGCTAGAGGGCATTGAGAGTATCAAAACCAATATCGCCAGCCACAAGGTTCACGTCGTAATGACCGACGCTGGACCCAGTGTTGAACAGCTTAAACAGGCGGTTGAAAAAGCCGGCTACGATGTCGCTCAAGCCTCCTCCGAAGCAGCGGAAGATGAAGCGGAAAAGGATGCCGATATCGAAGACGCCTACTTGAATCAGGCTTTGAAACGCCTTTGGATCGCCGGGATACCGACAACACTGATCATGGTGTTGATGATCCCGCACATGTTCTGGAAACCGATCCCCGGTTATCTTTTGATTGTGGCCCTGTTGGCGTTTCCGGTGGTTTTTCTATATGGCGGCGCAGCCACTCACAAGTCCACCTGGCGCTCGCTCACCAACCGCACCTTCAACATGGATGTACTGATTTCCATGGGCAGCGTTCCGCCCTACCTGATCGGCCTGGCAGGCTTTTTCGTCACCATGACGTCATTCATTGAAATGGCCGCCACCATCATGACCTTTCACCTATTGGGGCGCTATCTTGAGGCCAAAGCCAAGGGCCGTGCATCTCAGGCGATCCGAAAATTATTAACCTTGGGCGCCAAGACCGCACGGGTCGAACGCGATGGCCAGGAGCAGGAAGTTCCCGTCAAGGAACTGCAACCGGGCGACATCATGGTGATCCGCCCCGGTGACAAGGTGCCGACGGATGGCGAAGTGGTAGAAGGCGAGAGCCATCTGGATGAATCGATTGCCACCGGCGAGTCGGTTCCAGTGTATAAATCTCCGGGCGATACCGTCATTGGCGCGACCATCAATAAAGAGGGACGTTTACGGGTCAAGGCCACCAAGGTGGGCGGCGATACCTTTTTGTCCCAGGTGATCAAACTGGTAGAACAGGCCCAAGGCTCGCGAGTGCCCATTCAGGAATTCGCCGACCGCATGACGGGGCGTTTTGTGCCCATCGTCATTCTGATTGCCCTGGCAAGCTTTGCGGTGTGGTTTGTTGCCGCCGACAGCCTGCGCCCCATACTTGCATGGGGCGCGGATTTTCTGCCCTGGGTTGATCAAACGGCGACCACCCCAGTACTGGCTATTCTCGCCGCCATTGCGGTTCTGGTTATCGCCTGCCCCTGCGCTTTGGGCTTGGCAACGCCTACCGCGCTGATGGTGGGCTCGGGTATTGGGGCCGAGCGAGGCATTCTGATTCGCTCCGGCGAGGCTATTCAAACCTTCAAAGACGTCAAGGTGATGGTGCTTGATAAAACCGGCACTATCACACGGGGCGAGCCCAAACTGACTGAAGTGGTTACGGCCAACAATGTCACAGAACAACAACTGCTGCAGTGGGCCGCGACGGTGGAAAATGCCTCTGAGCACCCCATTGCCCGCGCCATTGTCGAAGGCGCCCGCGAGCGTCAGGTGAGCCCGGGGGAGGTCAAAGAATTTCGTTCCACTGGCGCGCGCGGCGTTTCCGGCAGAGTCGATGGTACGATGGTACTGATTGGCAACCGCAAACTGCTGAACGAAGAAGGAATAAGCGGTCTAGAGGCCTTGGACCAAGAATTGGACAATCTGGAGGGACGCGGGCGCACCGCCGTACTGGTCGCGGTTGATGGGCAAGCGTGTGGCATTGTCGCGGTGGCGGATACCATCAAGGGGGAGTCGGTAGCCGCGATTCGCGGCATGCATGACTTGGGCTTGCATGTGGTGATGATCACCGGCGACAACGAACGTGCGGCGCGCGCTGTTGCCGAGGAGGTGGGTATCGACGAAGTGCAGGCCGGGGTACTTCCGGAAGGCAAGGTGGATGCAATTCGTCAGCTGCAGAAAAAGCATGGCAATCATGTCGCCATGGTCGGCGATGGCATCAATGATGCGCCAGCGCTGAAACAGGCAAACGTGGGTATTGCCATAGGTGCCGGCGCTGATGTGGCCATTGAGGCGGCCGATGTGACTCTGGTTCGCGGTGAGCTGACCGGTGTAGTGGAAGCCATGCACCTCTCCCGAGCCACCTTTGGGAAAATTGTTCAGAACCTGATTTGGGCGAGTGCCTACAATGTGGCCGCCATACCCATCGCCGCCATCGGATTGCTACACCCCATGATCGGCGTGATCGCCATGACCGTGAGCTCGTTATCAGTCATCGGCAATTCAATTCTTCTTAAGCGTGTAAAGCTGAGTGTCGATAAATGATTCGATTTCACACCGATAGAGGCCGCTACCTCGGCACTGGAGAAACCTAATGGCTAACAAACCCGGTTACTGGAACAGTCTTCACGGATTTGCGACGATCTTGTTGGTTGGCGCAGCGCTTTACTTTCTATTTGTAGAGCACGGAGCGCACGTCTTTCCGTTTCTCCCCTACCTGATCATTCTCCTCTGTCCGTTAATGCACCTTTTTATGCATAAGGGGCACGGTCACGGAGAAAGCGGGCATGGCGAACACAACCACCAGGACACGGAGCAAGCTTACCGCCGCGGCCTGGAAGAAGGCCGAAAGGAGGCTGACAGAAAATGAAGCATAAAGAGCATCGCCTGGGAGTTTCGGAAGTTAACTTGGTGACCCGTCACCTCGGGCTTAAGCGACCCATCAATACCGAGAAACTGACCGAAGCCATTGCGGAAATCGATCAGCTCTATGGCTTGGATGATATCGCCTTTGTCGAGACATCCGACCGGCTCGATTTCTCCTATGACGCATCGCGGCTATGCCTCCAGTGTGTGGAGGACATCCTTATCAAGTTCGGTATTCCAATCAAGCAGGATTGGTGGACGCGCTTCAAAGAGGAGTATTACCTGTTCGTCGACCAAAACGTTAAAGACAACGCCCAACATGAACCCTGGAGTTGCCACCGAGTACCTCCGCACAATCGAAAATAGAGACGCCATTAAAAGGGCCCTTGATGACCGAAGAGCATTACCTACTGAAACCGCGCCGACTGGGTATCGATAGCCATCAAGAGCTGGTGGTCTATATGCGCAATGATTGCCACGTCTGCCACTCGGAAGGATTCAATGCTCAAAGCCGAGTACAAGTCAACATTGGCGAGCGAAGCGTTTTGGCTAGTCTCAACGTCATACATGGAGACTGGCTTGCACCGGATGAATTCGGGCTGTCGGAATCCGCTTGGCACACCCTTGCCCCCCAGCCTGGCGAACTCGCCGGTTTCGTTCACCCGCCCACGGTAGAATCCATGAGCTCGGTGCGTGCCAAGATCTATGGAAAGCCACTGGAGGACATACAGTTTGACGCCATCATCTCGGACATCTGCAAAGGGTTTTATACCGACGTGGAGCTGGCCACCTTCCTGACCGCGTGCGCCAGTCGTGGATTAAACCGAACCGAGACCGCCAGCTTAACTCGGGCCATGATAAACGCGGGGGAGCGCCTTGACTGGCATCGCGATGTGGTCGTAGACAAGCACTGCGTTGGTGGCCTGCCCGGCAACAGAACCACGCCTCTTGTGGTAGCTATGGTGGCTGCAGAGGGTTTGATCATGCCAAAGACCTCCTCGCGGGCGATCACCTCTCCGGCAGGCACCGCCGACACAATGGAAACCTTGGCGCCGGTCGCCCTTTCCATTGACGACATGCAGCGCGTCGTGGAGCAGGAAGGCGGCTGCATCGCCTGGGGCGGTGCAGTCTCCCTGAGCCCTGCCGATGACGTTCTGATTCGTATCGAACGGGCAATCGATCTCGACAGCGAGGGACAACTAGTGGCATCGGTGCTGTCTAAAAAAGCCGCCGCTGGTGCCACCCATGTCGTGCTCGACCTTCCGGTCGGTCCCACAGCCAAGGTTCGCAGTGAAGAGGACGCCCAGTGTTTAGCAAGGCTGCTGCGCGAGACCGCTGAAGTGATCGGGCTGACTGTTCGGACGGTCATCACCGACGGTCGGCAGCCAGTCGGACGAGGCATAGGTCCCACCCTGGAGGCCCGAGATGTTCTGGCTGTGCTCCAAAACAAGGAAGACGCATCTGCGGACCTCAGGGATCGGTCTATCCAACTGGCCGGTGCGATTTTCGAGCTTGCCGGGCTTGTCGAAAAAGGCAGCGGCGTCAATCTGGCCGCGCAATCCCTGACCAGTGGTCGGGCCTGGCAAAAATTTAGAGCTATTTGCGAAGCCCAGGGCGGCATGCGCGTACTGCCGGTGGCGGCTCAGACTCAGCCGGTGCCAGCAAGTCGTCATGGCTTCATTACCGCCATCGACAACCGTCTACTGGCACGCATAGCCAAGCTCGCCGGCGCGCCAGCCACCCCAGCTTCGGGACTCGACTTACATGTACGCCTCGGCGACTGGGTCGAGGCCGGCCAACCTCTGTTTACCTTGCATGCCGAGTCCGCAGGAGAGCTTGCCTACGCGCTGGAGTACTTACGCAGTCGTCCCGACGTTATTTCTATCTCTGAATATCCGTCATAAGGCCTTCTCAATTCGCGTCCAATACCGCTCATTGATTTTAAAAAAGGACCAGGCATGACAATCCGTTGGAATGTGCTATTCAACCTCCACAGTGACAAAGAACTTGCTCTAACCCTTTGCGGGTCGCTGGATCTTCGCGAGGGTCAGTTCGACATGCGCCACTTCCCCGATGGCGAAAGCTATGTGCGGGTGCTGGATGAGGTTAAAGACCTCAATGTGGTGGTGCTGGCGGACCTTTATCAACCTGATCACCGAACCCTGCCTTTACTCCTGCTGGCCGAAACACTCAGGGACCTCGGTGCCAAGGAGATTCTGCTGGTGGCGCCCTACCTTCCGTACATGCGCCAGGACAAGCGCTTTCACGGCGGGGGGGGGGTGACATCGCGTTACTTCGCGCAATTGTTGTCCCGCTACTTTTCAGCGCTGGTCACCGTTGATCCTCACCTGCACCGCTACCATAATTTGTCGGAAATCTACGGTATTCCCACCCAGGTCGCTCACGCAGCGCCAGTAATTGCGGAGTGGATCGCCACCATCGTCGACAATCCGGTGTTGATCGGCCCCGACAGCGAGAGCGAGCAATGGGTCACTGCGGTGGCAAAGCAGGCAGGTGTGCCCTTTACCGTATTGAGTAAAACCCGACGTGGCGACCGTGAGGTCGAGATCAGTGTGCCTCACCTTGAGCAATGGCTGAATCACACTCCGGTACTGGTCGATGACATTATCTCCAGCGGCCATACCATGCTGGAAACCATGGCTCACCTTAATCGCCTTGGGCTGCCGAAAGTGGTCTGCATCGGCGTTCACGGAATCTTTGCGGAAGGAGCCGATATGGAGCTAATTGAAAAATCAGCTCGACTGGTCAGTTGTAATACGATCTCACATCCCAGCAACGCCATCAATATCGGAGGCCTTCTGGCCACCAGTATCCGCGAGTTGGCTTGATTCGCTATGAAGACTCAATCAAAAGCCGCGAACGTTGCTTGGATGGTGGTAGTTGTACTGCTCTGGGCCATCTGTTTTCCTTTCATCGTGACGGGGCTGCCGGACGCTCCCCCCTTGCTGTTTGCTGCCTTGCGCGCTTTTCTTGCGGGAGGGCTGCTCTTCGCGGTTCACTTGGTTCAGCGGCGGCGCGAGCCTTACCCTTTTAGCCCCCGAGACCTGGGGCTGTTGAGCTTAATCGGATTGTCCTATACAGCGATGGGATTTGGCGGAATGTTTCTAGCAGCAGGACACCTATCACCGGGACTGGCAACTGTCCTGGCAAGTACTCAGCCCCTGATTGCCGCAGCGATCGCCGCCGCTTGGCTCGGAGAAACGTTGAAGACCAAGGGCATAGCCGGACTTGTCATAGGTTTTTTGGGCGTCACCTTGCTTTCTTGGTCCGGATTCGACAATAACAATGCCGGTTATCTATGGGGAATTACCTGGGTTCTTGTGGGCGCCATCGGAATAGCCATCGGCAACATTTTATTAAAGAAGCGTGCCGGGGGATCAGTTGCCGCACCCATGGCCGTTCAGTTATTAATAGGCGGCGGAATACTCTTGCTTGCATCCGCGGTGGGCGGCGAACAGTGGGAGATTCGGTGGACATTTCGGTTCACCGGTTCCCTGCTCATTCTATCCGCTCTGGCGACAGCCGCCATGATGTATTTATGGTTCGCCCTGCTGGCCCGCGCACCCTTAAACCGATTGAACGTCTTCAGCTTTCTAACCCCGGCACTTGGGTTGCTAATTGGATTTATATTCTTTGAAGAGCGACTCCAACCCGTCCAAATTCTTGGAATAATTGTTGTCATTGTCGGTATAGCCATGATGCAAGGGAGAGGTGCCGTGGCAGTGGCAGCCGCCGACGAGAGCGCAACACCGCCTTAGTCGCTAGAGTCCTGCCTCCTTACTATACAGATGGAGTGGAAAACCCCGTAACAGGAGTAAAATGTGATAGAACGAATGCGCCAAGAAGCACCCACCAGCCGATTATCCGTAGTCTTGCCGGAACTCCCCCTGGCGGGATTTGGTTTTTTGACAAACTTTTTATGGGAGATGCTTCAAGTACCCTGGTTCATGGGTATGGCGAATTCGTCTCACGGCTCAGTGGTTTGGCTGTGTATACAGGCTACCGGCGGCGATGTGCTGATTCTACTGGCCAGCTTCTGGTTTTCCTCAATAGTCTTTGGACACCGTCGATGGCTCCTCGAGGGAAAACGAAAGCCTGCTATCACCCTTCTGGTTGCGGCACTTCTCGTGACCATCGTCATGGAATGGCTGGCGACTGGCCCGCTAGAGCGGTGGACATACGCAGACTCAATGCCGGTCATACCGCTGTTAGGCGTGGGGCTAGCTCCACTTCTGCAGTGGATTATTCTCCCGCCACTGATAATGTGGCTGTCGCACAGACATATGCTTGGCTGCATGGCAATTCGATCCAGTCGTGCGGTTTAGCTGCATAAGAGCACTGGCTCTTTGCGCCGGCACAAGCGCTTACGCCGGTCAAAAACTGAGCAGACAAAATCGCCGACACAAGCTTGTTTAAGGCAAAGAATTCAGAATTTCTGTAACGAGAAGAGGAAATTAGCTATGAACGATTCTACTGTAGTGAATACCCGTTTACGTACCGTCCCGCTAGGCAACACCCTGTCAGTTCTGTTAGTAATCAGCTATCTGCTGTGCGTAGGCTTTGGCCTGCTCGCCCCGGCGCAGATGCGTATGTACGAAGCTTGGGCGCCTTTATTGCCCGGCTTCGAATGGCTTACGTGGTCGGGATTTTTAATTGGATTAGTTGAAGCCTATTTGTACGGTTGGTACATCGCGGCTCTGTTTGTGTCTTTGTATCGCTGGTTCTCAAAAGAGAGACAATGATTATTTTTAATGGATCCTACGTCGAAACGGGTAGAAACGTGAGAACTGTCTGGTGAGCTATTTATGAACCGATTAACAACTTTCCTGAAGAGACACCTCGGTGATGTCGGGGTGGTTTTCTACACCTCACTACTCATTATTACCGCCTTTGTCGTCACCTCTGCCCTTCAGCCGGAAACTGTTGAAGCAATCGCCCAGAAAGTCCTCGATGCAACCGCCAAAAATGTTGGTTGGATGTACTTGATGGCAACCACCGGCTTTGTACTATTTATCTTTTTCCTGGCGTTCTCCAGGTTCGGAAACCTCCGCCTGGGCCAGGAGAACGAGTTGCCGGAGTTCTCCTTCACCAGCTGGCTGGCCATGATTTTCTCGGGGGGCATGGGCGTTGGACTGGTGTTCTGGGGCGTGGCGGAACCCATCATGCACTTGAACGTTCCGCCCCTGGGCCTTGCCGAGCCGCGCAGCGTAGAGGCGGCGCAGCTGGGCATGCGTTACTCGTTCTTTCACTGGGGTTTTCACCAATGGGCCAACTTTACCCTTGTGGGTCTGGCTATCGCTTATGTCCGTTTTCGCCACAATAGCTATGGTTTGATCAGCGAAACATTCCGCCCCCTGTTGGGAGAGCGAGTAGACCGCGGTTGGGGAAAAGCCATCGATATTCTGGCGGTAGTATCCACCTTGTTCGGGGTTGCAACGACTCTGGGGCTTGGCGCGCTGCAGGTCAATAGCGGCCTCTCCCGGCTGGGTGTAATGGATTACTCGACCACATCGCAGTTTATGATCCTGGGAGGGCTTGCAACGCTTTTTACCATATCGGCCATGACGCCACTCGACAAGGGCATACGCCATCTCAGTAACGCCAACCTTGTAATCGCGAGCGGCCTCCTGCTCTTCGTCCTGGTCACGGGACCCACGGCCTTTATTTTTGGTGAGCTCACCCAAACGCTTGGCGAGTATCTCGGAAACCTCATCGAAATGAGCCTGGTAACCGCCCCCCACTCCGACGAAAAGTGGGTGGAGCAGTGGACCATGTTTTACTGGGCATGGGGGTTAAGCTGGGCGCCCTTCGTGGGGAGTTTTATCGCCCGAATATCAAGGGGAAGAACCATTCGGGAGTTCGTCATGGGGGTAATGGTCATTCCCGTCGCCTTGAGCATGCTGTGGTTCTCAACCTTTGGTGGTTCCGCCATCCATTTCGAACTGTTTGAAGGCGTCGGTATCGCCGATGCCGTGGCAGAAGAAGTTCCATCCGGTCTTTACGTACTTTTAGATCAACTGCCTTGGGGTGGGGTCGCCGCTGTTCTGGCGGTCATACTGGTCTCGATGTTTGTGGTCACCTCTGCGGACTCAGCCACCTTCGTACTGGGCATGTTCACCTCCAAGGGTGTACTAACGCCAACACGCTTTGTTCGAGTGCTCTGGGGCTGCTTGCAGCTGTTAATGGCCTCCGTGCTCTTGCTGAGCGGCGGGCTGAACGGGCTCCGCACTCTTTCCATTGTCGCCGCATTTCCTTTTATGTTGCTGATGGTCCTAATGGCTTTCTCTCTTCATAAAGACCTTGCGACAGACATTAGGCGCCGCGAAGAGAAAAACGCAATGATGCATGCCCGCATGGAGCAATGGCTGCTGAGAGAGTCTGAGCGGGAAGCGGAGCGTCAGGAAGAAGAGGAACTCCATCCAAGCGCCCCCGAGCAATGTCCGGGATTGAGCCGGACGGGACAATCGACCCCGATAGAAGAGACGTAGCTGGTGAACCAACAAGGGGCCAAGTTACCCTGGCCGACGCCCTTTCCTGGGCTTACGTGTAGTAGTTCAGACTTGATCTGACAGTTACCGGTTTTTCCGATGGTGTCTGTCAGGTCAAGTTCAGCCTACGAACTTTTCCTTCCAGATTCGTTTGCC